>NZ_CAWUDP010000007.1:0-171851 GCF_963920835.1 Scytonema sp. PCC 10023 | reverse complement strand
AATCTGAAATGGTTTCCAAGGCTATGTAATATTTGCCTATACTTTCACCAACTATTACTCCCCTTTTTGAGTGTAAGATTACCGATGTCGTTTCTTCTCCCCTGCACCGGGTGCACACCTTACGGTAATCTTTGGGCGGGAAAGGAGTAGAGGATTGACAACCAGATAGACACAATAACAAACAAGCCCAATTAGAATCAGCGCTGGCGAAACTCAAAGAAATGAAAGTTTCGACAAGCGTAATTGTTCAACCTTGGGTTTGGGCGCAATGCTCCGACTTTCCTGATTCACGTGAACTTGAAGTCCAACGAAAAGATTTTTAGAACCAAGAACAGGCGGAGTCTACCGTGTCACAGCAGCGACTTGCGTCGTAGTGTCACCCAGTAGCTCAACATAGACAAGTGCTGACCGGGTTCACGAGAGTCGGTAGACTTGTTACGCTGCCAAATTCTCATCTAATCAACAAATCTTTACAATAAATGGGAAAATCGGTAGCTTTCACCTGCGCTTATGGGTTGGTAATTGCGATTGAGCGCAACTACCACCCCTATTAATTTTAATCTTCGTGGTCTTCAAAGGGATCGCTCAATTCCTTGCTAGGAGGGCCAAAAGAGGTGTAGATGGACAGCGCGGTGATTGTAATGACAATAGCACAGACGGAAATGCTAAGAACTATTGCGGGTTCCATGACAAGTATAGATAATGTGTTTTATTCCTATAGAATATTACAGAAGATTAAAAAATGCTTTGGCAACTCATATTAGGTGAACTATGGCACAAAGGACGCGGTTGGGAGATATCCTCAGACCTTTGAACTCTGAGTACGGTAAAGTAGCTCCGGGCTGGGGTACTACGCCCCTAATGGCTGTTTTTATGCTGCTATTTTTCGTGTTTCTGCTGATTATTCTGCAACTCTACAACAAGTCCCTGATCATCCAAGATGTTTCTGTTGACTGGCGGACTTTGGGCGGTAAGTGATGTTTAAAGTTGAAAAGCCTGCATAACAAGTTACGTCACACCCGGTTCGTCCCGGGTTTTTTTGTCCGCTGCTAGCTGTTGGTGATCCGACTATCGCTACTACCGATTACCCACCACCCGCTTACGATTCATTAGACTACATATGTAGGTTTCTAAGTCGGTTTTGAGTTTACAGGAGAAAAACATGAATGTATTTGGTATCGGTTTACCAGAAATGGCTTTAATATTTGTGGTAGCGCTGTTAATCTTTGGTCCTAAGAAGCTACCCGAGGTTGGTCGCAGTTTGGGAAAAGCAATTCGCAGTTTTCAACAAGCTTCTAACGAGTTTCAAAATGAGTTTCAAAAAGAAGCAGTTCAGTTGCAAGAAGCTGTGAAAACAACTGCTGAACTAGAAACCAAGGAAATACAAGCAGCTCAGTTGCCGCAAGACACTGCGAGTTCCGCCCAAAAAAGCTAGACTGAAGGCAAAATGACGGAAGCTATTGCCAAAAAAATGGTGATTCCCCAGCTAATAGTTGGGTTGGGGAACCCAGAACCCAAGTACGACAAAACTCGCCACAATATCGGTTTTGCTGCTGTAGACGCGCTATCTCGTTGTTGGAAGATTCCTTTAGCAGAAAATCGTAAGTTTCAAGGGGAGTATGGCGAGGGAATCGCAGCTACTGGAGATAAAATCCGCTTGCTGAAGCCATTGACTTATATGAATCGTTCCGGACAAGCAATGCAATCCGTGACAAGTTGGTATAAGTTAGAACCTGAATTGGTGTTGGTCATTTATGATGAAATGGATTTACCCTTAGGAAAAACTCGGCTGCGCTTGTCTGGTTCTGCTGGGGGACACAACGGGATGAAAAGCGCGATCGCACATCTTGGAACGCAAAACTTTCCTCGTTTGCGTATCGGTATTGGCAAACCAAAAGGTGCAGCTAACGCCTCGGAATCAGGTAGCGTTTCTCATGTCCTAGGACGATTTTCTGCTGCTGAAAATGAGGTCATGTCTCTTGTCCTCCAGTTTGTCGTGGAATGTGTAGAACTGAGTCTCAAGCAGGGAGTAGAAAAGGCTATGAATGTTTGTAACAGCCGCTCTTTTGATAGTCCTGAGTCTTAGACTGTGTCTATGAATTAAGTATAAATACATAATTTTCTGACTTTACGCATCCGCAACCAAAATAAATCGTACCCCAACAACGGGTACGATTTATTTTGCTTAAGTAATGTATTAAGCAACCGAATGGGTTAAGACTTATTTTATTTCATACGTCGCTTGCGTCTAGCTGCTACTGCCTTGCGTTTGCGCTTTTCTTGTGGTGTTTCAAAATGCCTGTGGTACTTTACATCAGCTAAAATTCCAGCTTTGGAAACTTGGCGTTTAAAGCGACGCAAAGCTGAATCAATGCCTTCATTTTCTCCTAAAAGCACTTGGGTCATTCTTCTTGTTCCTCGTGTTCCTCATAATCAATATCTCCCATTGTAGTGCCGCCTTAACATTGGCGAAACTCCCCTTAAGAAAACTGAGACAGTAGCGGAAGTAGGGGATAAGAATTTTTGACGATTGATTATTGAGTCTGTTGGTCCATTTTGATTGCAAGCGCTAATTGATATAGTTGACGACGGGGAAGCGAAGTCATTTTTGCTAACTGACGGCTAGCCTGCGATCGCGATATTCCCTGACTCATAATCTTTAGCAACTCTGCTTTGAGTTCTTCTTCGCTAAGTTGCGGTTGAGCCGGTGGGGTTCCCGCCACGAGTAAAGTATATTCGCCTTGGGGTTCGCGTTGGCTGTAGTGAGCGATCGCACTCTCAATTGTTCCCCGCCAAAATTCCTCATACAATTTAGTTAACTCCCGCGCTATGACGATTTGGCGAGAAGTGCCGAAAATTTCTGCGAAATCTTGTAAAGTTTCGCGCAAGCGGTGGGGAGACTCGTAGAAAATGAGTGTGCGGGATTCTGTTTCTAGGGATTCTAAATGCGATCGCCTTTGTTGACCTTTAGCTGGCAAAAATCCTTCAAAAACAAATCGATCTGTTGGTAATCCTGCTGCACTCAATGCCGTAATTGCTGCATTGGCACCAGGAATTGGCACGACTGGTATACCAGCCTCAACACAAACTTTAACCAGTTCATATCCAGGATCAGAAATTCCTGGTACACCTGCATCAGTGACTAAAGCAATTGCTTTGCCGTTACTCAGTTGTTCTAATAACTCTGGGATGCGGCTGCTACGGTTATGTTCGTGGTAACTCACCTGCGGCGTTTTAATTTGAAAATGTTGTAGTAGTCTACCCGTGTGGCGCGTATCTTCCGCAGCGATGACATCCACTGTTTGCAAAATTTTTACGGCACGGAATGTCATATCTTCCAGATTGCCAATCGGTGTACCTACCACATAGAGTGTTGCTGGTTTTATGTCCATGCATAAATATTATCTTGTGGGGTGGGCATCTTGCCCGCCAGAAATTAGACTTTTTGCAAAAGTCTGTATTAACTATTCGGAACCACAGATTATTCAGTCTTGACAGGTGTTTCGCCTACTGCACAGAAATGGAAAAACATGGACTATTTGTCGGTTTAGTCACCTTGGACTTGATTTACCTTGCTGAGTCTCCCCCCAAAAATAACCAGAAGCTAGTCGCTGCTGACTATACTGTAACCGCAGGTGGTCCAGCAACTAACGCTGCTGTCACTTTCAGTCATTTGGGCAATCAAGCTACAGTCTTGGGTGTCATAGGTTCTCACCCAATGACGCAGCTAATTAAAGGAGATTTGGCAAATCACAAAGTCGCAATAACTGATCTTAACCCCACTACCCAAAACGCGCCGCCAGTTTCTTCTATTATTGTCACCCAAGCAACTGGTGAACGGGCAGTTATTTCCATCAACGCCGTCAAAACTCAAGCAAGCAGCGAATCTGTCCCGCCAGACATTTTGCAAAACGTTGATATAGTCTTGATTGATGGACATCAGATGACTGCTGGGAATCAAATTGCCCAAATCGCAAAAGCTAAGAATATCCCAGTTGCTATCGATGGCGGTAGTTGGAAACTCGGGTTTGACAAAGTCTTACCTTTTGTAGACTACGCTCTTTGTTCTGCTAATTTTTATCCCCCTAGCTGCCATACTGAGGATGAAGTTTTTACCTATCTGAGTCGAGTTGGTATTCCCCACATTGCCATCACTCATGGAGAAAAACCCATTCGATACCTCCAACACGGTAAGCCTGGCGTGATAGATGTGCCGACAGTACAAGCCGTTGATACACTGGGGGCTGGAGATATTTTCCACGGTGCTTTTTGTCATTACATTTTACGGGAAAGTTTTCCCACTGCACTGGAGCAAGCTGCCCATATTGCTTCTTTTTCCTGTCAATTTTTTGGCACACGCCGCTGGATGCATTCCCGTCAGTAAATTTTTCGCTTGAAACGAAGTGTTAGGTCTTCAGTCTATTGTTCGTCCAACTTGCTTAAACCAGGTAAGCTTGTCCCAGTACCCACGCTGAAAGCGGATTTTCTCATCTATGACATGAAAGAAGCCACAGCCTCTCAAAGTGTACTTTTTACCTACTGTGCCTAATTCCGTTCCATCCCCAACGAATGTGCCACCGCCAGACCATTCAAGAATAGCCCACTCTCCATCCTCAAATAAGTTTTCAATGTGGGTGTAAGTGTCTGGTGTTGAACGGAAGAAGTTGACAAAATCCCTATGAATGGCGCTTTTTCCCTCAAGAGGAGTCCCGATAGCAATCTGAATGTTCACAGCATCTTCGTGGTAAAGTGCGGCTGCGGCGTCTGCATCGTGAACGTTCATAGCGTCCACCCACGCACTAATCACTTGCTTTGGTGTTCTCATGGGTAATTTTCTCGAGCTTAACTATTTATCCAACAGAGTACAGTCGAGCCATCCTTTGGGAATGTGGCTTCCTAAGTAACGGTTTCATATAACACGCTTGCCTGTCATGCTATCCTACTAGTCGTGGGATAGCCTCCTGTGCATATCTCGATATAGCAGTGTGCGGTACAACACTCCTCAATTTGGAACACCACCCCACACGGGGCATTACATCCAATTAGACACCCAAGGGATATAAAGGGACAAGGCAATAAATGAAAGATTTAGAAAAAATCTTAGAATTAACTCGTTCCGTAGGTTGGGGAGCAACAGATATACTGCGCTCCTTCTACCATCAGACTGGCGACTACAATCTAGAAGTGCAGTATAAACAGAATGAGCCTGTCACAATTGCAGATGTAAATGTCAATAATTACATTTTAGATAACCTGCAAGCGGTTTTGGGTCATGATGATTTTGCCTACATTAGCGAAGAAACTTACAAAGTCGAACAAGCGAACCAAGAATGGGTGTGGATCATTGATCCATTGGATGGTACGCGAGACTTTATCGAAAAAACTGGGGAGTATGCAATTCACATTGCCTTAGTCCAAGAAACACGCCCAGTGCTTGCTGTAGTAGCAGTACCTGAAGCTCAAAAGTTGTACTATGCCATCAAGGGAGGCGGTGCTTTTGTGGAAACCCGTGATGGGAAAATACCGTTACAAGTGTCATCACGGGAACGTATCGAAGATTTAACCTTAGTTGTCAGTCGCAGTCACCGCAATCAAAGATTAAATTACCTACTACAACACTTACCATGTCAAAATCAGAAAGCAGTTGGCAGTGTAGGCGGCAAAATTGCTGCAATAGTTGAACAACGAGCAGATGTCTATATTTCTCTTTCTGGTAAGTCTGCCCCAAAAGATTGGGATATAGCTGCCCCAGAACTGATTCTGACAGAAGCTGGTGGCAAGTTCACTCATTTTGATGGTACGCCGTTGCAGTATAACACTGGTGATATCAATCAGTGGGGTGGTTTGCTTGCGAGCAACGGTCAGTATCACGAGGTTTTGTGTCAGGAAGCTGAAAGGATTTTGCAAGCGTGGGAAGAGGTGAAAAATTGATTGCTATGCAAATTTTAAAACTCAATATCTTCCAGTTTCACTCCTTGCCCAGATTGAAGGCTTTTTCTAGCTGATTTAATTTTATAGAGGAAGCGTGGGTTGTTTTCCAAACAGTAATCTAACCAGTCATCTTCTGATTGAAAACCAATGAGTATTCCTGCTGATTTGCCATTGTGAATAATCACAATTTCCTCCTCACCAGCAGACTGCAAATACTTGGATAAATTCTTTTGAATTTCAGAAAGCGCTATTTTCTTCATCGCGTTTCCCCACCTTTTCTAACCAAGCTTCTACTTCAGATTTGAATACAATTGCCAAAATTTCGATTGTGGTTTCTGTAACATCATAAACAATAAACAGGTCATGCACTCGTAACCGAAACTGCGACGGCGACATCCCTCGTAAACGCTTTATCCGATTCTTTCTGGTTTTGGTCGGCTCATGTCGCAGGTATTCTTTTATAGCATCACATACTGTCGAGCGAATATTTGGCTCTAAAGTGCGTAAGTCTTCGACGGCTTCTGGTGAAAAAATGATTTCATAGCTCGTTCTAGCTACGAGTAACGCTAGAATGACAGCTTGCTCAAGTTGAAACCCAGGGGGAATTGAATTCATCAAACCATTAGAATAAAAATACTTCTTTATTAACTTGGAAAAATTGTAAACAGGCAAAGGTAAATCGTAATACCCCCTACTAATTTAACCTTTAAATCACTCGATGAAATCACTCCATCAGTTGAGTTGCCACTTTTCTCACTTCTGTATGAAATTCCCAAAATCAATTATCTACCGTTAAACTTTGCACCCCTGTCATTCTATCTACCGCTGGTTAGTCATTCCCAATCTTTTCTAAAATCCGAAACTCTATCTGTGGATTTAATTCCTCAAGAATTGCTGATTTCCCATCAGGACGAAGTAACAAAGAGTCCTTAATAAACCAGTTGCAGCCCAATGAGAAACACCACAGACAATTAAATAATCACATCTTGGATATCAGTGAGTTATTTTACCGAAAATTTGGGTTTAAAGCCCCGCCCTTGTAGGGCGGCTTTTTATTGACAGCGTGCTAAAAGTATGAAATTATACTATTGCCCGTAGTCTAAAAGGCTCTAGTGAGGCAATATTGGGTACTCCCCAGCTACAATGCTCAGCTTCGTGCTCTTGTTGTAGGAAAGAGATAGAAGTAATTGAACAAATCTTTTCAAACGCGGTCGGGCAGTCCTTGCGAAAAGTGGACGTATCCAAACGGGGATACTTGAATGCAAGATTCAAGTATCTAGGGAGGACGGTTGAAGCAAGAATCCTCAGCATGACGGCTGAGGAGTGTCAACAATTCACCTTGACGAAAGACATGGAAGCGGGGTAAACCAGTTCTCAGGTTAGCCTCTGGTGCAACCATCCGAGGTTGGCGATCGCCCTTTGGGCGGCTCCTCCGGAGCATCGCCAATCTCGGTGACATCTACTAAAACGGAAGCATTATCTTGGTAATTTGAAGAATTCGCCGTCAGCAGTCATTTTTAGGGACGAGAAAGATGTCATTGCAGCAGTACAAAACACATCTGACAGCATTGGTGCTTTTTCTTCAGCTTACGCCATTTCTCACCAACTACCAGTCAACTGCCTCAGCCTTAATAGTGTAGAAGCGACGCCAGAAAATGTAGAAACTGGCAAGTATCAAATAGTACGTTTCATCGGTCTTGTCTCGAAAAAGACGACTTTTGAGGCGACTCAACCATTTATCAATTTTGCTAATAGCAAACCATCACCCTTAATACTGCATAAGTTCGGCTTTGTGTCATCTATCAAATAGAGTATATGCGTTGTTCAAACGTAATAATATTTATATATATATAAAACAACTCAATTTTTCTTAACATTTGAAAAAGCAAATGGTATTGCAGATGTCATTGCTAAAGCAGGCGATGGTGATAGATCATGAAGTAGGGCGATCTAAAATATCGCTCTGTTGTACCTGTACCTTAACCAAACCTTGAATTGAGATATAATTAAAGTTTCCACTGTTTGTTGTCAGTTGGGTGATCTACTATTTTAGGAGTGGAACGTATGAAAAGAGAACATCGACCAACAGTAGTCAATGATCGACTTAGGGACATCATTGCTCATGTAGAATCAACGTCACATACAAACCATCTCAAGTTACTTGAACCCTCTCAGCCCGTACAGACCTTACCAAAGAATAGCAGTTCTTGTGGTGAGGATGGGACTTCCAATTGAAAATATATTGGCAAAAGCAATTAAAGTACGTGTAGGAAGTACCCTATTTAGTATAACCTGAAATCAGTGTTTAGTTTGGCTTTGGATATCCTGGTTAGTTTTGCGATAGTGAGTTAACAACTTGATGTGAGGGGTTTTCTGAAATGTTTGTGACTTGTTACCCCCCTTGCCCCATACCCATAATAGTATAAGGGGCAGGGGATTTGTTTGTTTTACAAAAAATAAATATAGATAATAAATATAGATAAATAGAGTAAAGCGTTCTCTTCTGGCACAATGGTCACAACAGGCGATGAAGTTCTATCTTGCCAAGCTATCCATGACTGTTGCTGTTCACCTAGAAAACGTTTACAAGATTTACAATAATGTTCCCGTGGTCAATGACCTCTCATTTACAATCAATGCGGGAGAAATGTTTGGTTTACTTGGTCCGAATGGTGCGGGGAAATCTACGACAATTCGGATGTTGACCACGCTAACGAAACCAACCCAGGGACGGATAGACGTATCTGGCTATAATGTAGTGTCGCATTCGATATTAGCAAAGCAGCATATTGGGGTTGTGTTGCAGCAAATTAGTGTGGATGACGATTTAACCGTGTGGGAAAATATGGAGCTGCACGGCAGGCTACATCACATTGCTAATCCTGGGCGACAGCGGCTGATTCATCAATGGCTGGAGTACGTTGAACTCGCAACCAAACGCAATGACTTGGTAAAAACCCTGTCTGGGGGAATGAAGCGGCGGCTACAGATAGCAAGAGCGTTGTTACATCAACCGCAAATTCTGTTTCTAGATGAACCAACAGTGGGACTAGACCCCCAAACAAGGCGACGTCTTTGGGAAATTATTCGGGATTTGAACAAGCAAGGGATGACAATGCTGCTTACAACTCATTATATGGATGAGGTGGAGTATTTATGTAATCGCATTGGCATTATGGATAGTGGTAGATTAATTTCTCTTGGCACCCTACAAGAGTTGCGCTCCGCTCATGGCGAAGGTTTGGTCATGAAGCAAACAGGAGACCGTTGGGAATATCTCTTTTTCCCCACTTTGGAAGATGCAAATTTGTACTTAAATCAACAAAATGATAAAACAGGGATGATGGTACGTCCCTCTAACTTAGAAGATATTTTCGTTGAACTCACAGGACGCAAGTTGGATTAATCTTACCCCCTCAAAGTTCGGAGTACGGCTTCTACCCTTGCTACGCCGTCCTGCATACCCTGCTTTTGGTATAAATCCCGGGCTTGTTGAAACACTGTAATTGCTTCTTTTGATTTGCCCTGCTTCATTAAAATATTACCCCGCAACTCATAGACTTGAGGATTTTTCGGGTCAAGGTTGACAGCTTGTTCGTATGCCCATTTCAGATTGTTGTTCTCTCCTAAACGCAACAGAACTGTAGCCAACCCTATATAAGCGTTGACATTACTCCGGTTAGCTTGTATTGCTTGACGGTAGGCTTCCTTGGCGCTCCTGTTATCTCCCAAATTGCCACTGACATAACCCAAAGCATATTGATAATCGCTATTGTTAGGATTAAGGGCAACAGCACGACGGTACGCCTGTAGTGCTGCGGGAAAATTCCCTTGTTGGGCGTAGAGATAGCCAATCCCAGAATAAATCGTGGCGTTTTTTGGTTCTACAGCAGCAGCTCTTTGATAGATGGCGATCGCCCCATTGTAATCACCACTATCTACCAGCCTCCGCCCTTCCTCCAAAAGTCCCTTTAACTCCTGGTTGCTTTGCTGTTGTGGTAGTGCTTCTTGAGCCTGAGCTACCAAGGGTATTGTTGCTACAAAGCTTCCTACTAGGAGAACACTTAATATAAATGATGTTCGATTGTACACAGTAATTTACCTAAAAGTTTCTGCAACTTTTTCCCACAATCTCCGTGGCTGATTGTCCATTAAAACAGATCTATTTGGTTTTGCAAACTCTATTTGTTTACTTTTACAAAATATTTACGATAAATTTCCTTTTGTTCTGTGAAATTACAGTAAATTCGCATTCATTTTTCATATGCTCTGCTTTTCAGGTATCTGCTTCGATGCTTGAAAATCCAAGCAGCAGTATGAGCTGACAGTTATGTTTTTGAGGCAAATGTATGATTTTAACTACGACCGATGTGATTCAAGGAACCATCATTCAGTCATATTTAGGCATTGTAACGGCGGAAGTGGTCTATGGTAGCAATTTCCTGCGAGATTTTTTTGCTAGCATCCGCGATGTTATCGGTGGACGCACGGGTAGCTACGAACGCCTATTTGAGGAGGGTCAGCGCAAGGCTTTAGAAGAATTAGAGCGACGGGCATTACGTTTAGGAGCAGATGCTGTGGTTGGCATTGAAGTCGATACTGGCACAATCAATGTTGACCAATCAGGTGTTCTCATGCTGATTACTGCCACAGGCACTGCTGTGAAACTGCGTTAGTACTTAACAGTTATCAGTTAACAGTTATCAGTTAACAGTTATTAGTTCTTAATTATCATCTGTTCATTAATAACTTGTTAATGGTAACTGTTCAGCAATAACTGTTTTTATATCTATTCATTCCAGAGGTTATGCACTCTAATTGAATAATTAACTTTTCATCAAAAAATATTTATGCTAAACTTATTTTTAGATAAACGTAGAAGAAATAATTTGATATCATTTACCTTTTTGTTAAGTTATTCATACTTAATCAAACTTAAACAAATGTTAGAAAAATCTGATAATTTTTCTGACTAAAGATAGAGCTATTAACTATTTCTACTGATAGATATTTAAAACCATCACAAGCCATTTAATTTTAAGCATTAGCATCAATACCTGAGAAAAAACTTTACTTTAAAGTGGTAAGGGGAAAATAGTCTATGTCATACACAAATCGAGTAGGTGACGAAGTGATTACCGAACCTGTGATCGGTCGAGTAGGTGATTACCATGATCGTGTTCGCTGGGGTCCGATTATTTCTGGTTTGTTGGTTGCCCTAGCAACTCAATTGATTTTGAGCGCCATGTTTAGCGCGATCGCAGCAGGCACTGTTGAAGGTTCAGGTGCACCCAGAACAATTGCACCTAACGCTGCAGGTAATGCGGGAATTTGGTCAACCATCGGTTTGTTGATTTCCCTATTTACTGGTGCTTGGGTTATGGCTCGTGCTTGTGGTCCGATGAACCGCAATACAGCTCTTCTTAACGGCGCAATACTTTGGGCAACAACTTTAGCGTTAAGCTCTTGGCTATTAGCAAGTGGAGTATCAGGTGCTTTTGGTGTTGCTGCTTCTAATGCCGGAGAAGTTATTAACCAAGTGCAACAGCAAGGTGGTGTGAATATACCGCAAAACACACGCAACGTAACTGCCCAAGAAGCTCGTGAGATTGCAGCAAATGTACGTTCGGGATTGTGGTGGTTTGTATTTGGTTCTTTGTTAGGTTTACTTGCTTCAATGATTGGAGCTGCTGCTGGAACTCGCAGTCCGCGCACAACCCATCGCGCCTAAAAACTTCTTGAGAAAAAATAAATATCTCTACCTTGTTTTTCTAGCACCTTAGTGAAGGTGCCTTTTTGTTATCAAAATTTTGGGTCTAAAACCCCGTCCTTCCAGGACGGCTTTATTGACAAACACGATTTCCGAGTGAGACTATTTAATACAGAACAAATGCTTTTAAGTATAAGCAAGCAACGGAATAGATACAAATAAGAATAGTATCACGTAAGCAAAGCTAACGCTAAGCCGCGCTTGTGAAAGCTTAAAGGAAAAATAACGCGCCAAGCTAAAAAACGAGTAGGGAGGGGCACTCCCGAATTAACGCTTCAGGAGTTGTGACCAATACTTTTGTAGGTGAAAACCTATAAAAGCAAGTTGTGACGTTGAATGAAGAATCCTCGCCCTTGTAGGGCGGGGAGTGTCAATTCATGGTAGTTTGTAACAACTAACAAATGTAGAGACGCGCTGTTTGAAGCGTCTCTACAACTAACTACCACTTCAAGTACGCTGCCTCAATTCCTTGTTCTCGCCGAATCTTCCCATCTTTTTCAAACCAAGCAATCACCTGCTGGGAAGTCAAATCTTCAATCTTCACTTCATAGTCTTGGGCAATTTGCTTCAAAAGCCGCAGTGATGAGATTGTTAATCTGGTTAAAAATTTCTCCGGTGAGGAAAGCAAAGCCGCATCTACTTTTGCTGACTCCTCTAGAGTTAAAAATTGTGTTGTTGGTTGCTGTGATGGTAACTCCATAACTTTTCTCTAAAATTTAGTCAAATTTAGTAGTTGTAACGGGTGATGATTCATCACAGATTGGTAAAGTCTATTACTAATTACCTATAATTCATGACCTAGACTTAATATCAAGTGCCCACTGGTTGGGGCTACTTATTTAATGGAAAAAACTTAAGCTCAGTTTTTTCGCTGTTGGACTAAATAGCCACAGCGATGTTCGCCGTTAATAATCCAGTGGGTACGCTCTACAGTACAATCTGGTAAAACTGCGGCAAACATTTCCAATTCATGACCGCAGATGCTGGGAAAAGACTCTGCAACATCAGAAATCGCGCAGTTGTGTTCCATTAAAATAAATTGTTCGCCTTGTGATGACTCACTCGAGTCTACGGGGTGACACTCAGCCATATAGCCTTCAGCTTTTCTCAGTTCTACCAAAGTTGCCACCCTCTGTGATAGTGAAGCATTTCCCAAGCGTTCTCGATATTCTTCTGCCTTGCGTTCCCACTGCTTTCGTAAAATCGAACTGACTTGGTCGCGTCCCACTGTTTGAGCTAATGTATCCAGTAGAGAAACGGCAAATTGACCGTAGCTATCGGCAACTTCCTTACTCAGGCGATCGCGTCCTTGACGAGTCAATTGATAAATGTGTTGCGGACGCCCCATCCCCCCCTGCACTGACAAAGAGAAATAAATCAGTTGCTCCGCCTCTAGATCCTTAAGATGACGACGAATTGCTTGGGGGCTAATATCGAGATCTTCGGCTAGCTCAAAAGCTGTAGCCTGCGAGTGTTTCAGGAGATATTCTAGGATATCTTGCTTAGTTGAGGACTGCTGGGTAGTCACCATCATCGTCCCAAAAATTCATTTTATTTGAAGAAAATATGATTTTGACAACAATGTTGTTGTTAATCTAGCTTAAAATGAAGATAAGTTAAACAACAAAGTTGTTGCTTTAGTCTCTATACTAATTTTAGCAGTCGCGTAACCACTTGGTTACTGAATATGGGACTCAGCTACAAAAAGCCCGTCTCCCATCCTTAAAGAGATTCCCAACTGAGAACACAAGAGAAAACTACCGATGAGTGCCACTGTCAAAACCTTAGTCAACCAGCCATACAAGTACGGCTTTATCACCGATATTGAAGCCGACATGATTCCGCGTGGACTAAACGAGGACATCATCCGCCTCATCTCCGCCAAGAAAAACGAGCCGGAGTTCATGCTGGATTTTCGCCTGAGAGCTTTTCGCCAGTGGCAAAAGATGACAGAACCAACTTGGCCAAGCGTTAAGTATCCTACGATTGATTATCAGAATATCATTTACTACTCAGCGCCGAAACAAAAGAAACAAAAGCTTAACAGCTTGGACGAAGTTGATCCAGCTTTGTTGGAAACCTTTGAAAAGCTAGGTCTTCCCCTGTCAGAACAGAAGCGACTGGCAAACGTTGCCGTTGATGCGATTTTCGATAGCGTTTCTATCGGTACCACCTTTAAAGAAAAGCTGGCGAAAGATGGTGTCATTTTCTGCTCAATTTCTGAAGCATTGCAGGAACATCCAGAATTGGTGCAGAAGTACTTGGGTAGCGTTGTCCCAGCCGCAGATAATTACTTTGCAGCTCTCAATGCCGCCGTATTCAGCGATGGTTCCTTTGTCTATATTCCTAAAGGCGTAAAATGCCCAATGGAACTGTCTACCTACTTCCGCATCAACAACGGTGAAACTGGACAATTCGAGCGGACACTGATTGTTGCTGAAGAAGGTAGCTATGTCTCCTACCTGGAAGGCTGCACCGCGCCGATGTATGACAGCAACCAGCTACACGCCGCTGTCGTAGAACTCGTCGCCCTCGACAACGCCGAAATTAAATATTCCACCGTGCAGAACTGGTACGCAGGCGATGCGAATGGCAAAGGCGGTATTTACAACTTCGTCACCAAGCGCGGTTTGTGTCAAGGTGTCAATTCCAAAATTTCCTGGACACAGGTAGAAACGGGTTCTGCTATCACCTGGAAGTATCCCAGCTGCGTGCTGGTGGGTGATAACTCCGTGGGTGAATTCTACTCCGTGGCGCTGACAAATAATATGCAGCAAGCCGATACCGGTACAAAGATGATTCACGTTGGCAAGAACACCCGCAGCACGATCATTTCTAAGGGAATTTCTGCTGGTAATTCTAGTAACAGCTACCGGGGTTTGGTGAAAATCAATCCCAAAGCGCAAGGGGCGCGGAACTATTCCCAGTGCGACTCGATGCTAATCGGGGATAATGCCCACGCGAATACTTTCCCTTATATTCAGGTACAAAATCATACGGCGAAGGTGGAGCATGAAGCTTCTACTTCCAAGATTGGGGAAGACCAATTATTCTACTTTGCACAGCGGGGCATTTCGTCGGAAGATGCGATTTCGATGATGATTAGCGGCTTCTGCAAGGATGTGTTTAATCAGCTACCGATGGAGTTTGCGGTGGAAGCTGATAAGCTGCTAAGTCTGAAGTTGGAAGGTAGTGTAGGTTAATTGTTTGTAGTCAGCACTTTAGTGCTTTGAAACTGCTAAGAAAAAAGCGCTAAAGCGCCTACTACGAACCAAAAAGAGAAGAGAGAGAACAAGCATGATTATTGAGAATAGTGAAATTGTGCTGTCTGTACGGAATTTGACAGCTGATGTTGATGGAACACCTATTCTTAAGGGTGTGAACCTTGAGGTACGCTCGGGTGAAATCCATGCCATTATGGGACCGAATGGTTCTGGTAAGAGTACTTTTTCTAAGGTTTTGGCTGGACATCCGGCGTATGAGGTGACTGGCGGTGAGGTGATTTTCCAAGGACAGAATTTACTGGAAATGGAACCAGAGGAACGCGCCAGAACTGGTATATTTTTGGCGTTTCAGTATCCGTTGGAAATTCCCGGTGTGAGCAATTTGGATTTCCTGCGGGTGGCTTACAATTCCCGTCGCAAGGCGCAGGGTTTAGAGGAATTGGATGCGTTCGACTTTGATGATTTGATTGAACAAAAGCTGGATGTCGTGAAGATGAATCCTGCTTTCCTGAGTCGAAGTTTAAATGAAGGTTTCTCCGGTGGTGAGAAAAAGCGCAACGAGATTCTGCAAATGGCGCTATTAGAACCGAAGCTGGCAATTCTGGATGAAACAGATTCGGGTTTGGATATTGACGCGCTAAAAATTGTGGCGAACGGAGTGAATCAGCTGGCGAGTCCAGAAAATGCCACGATTATGATTACTCACTATCAGCGGTTACTCAATTACATCGTGCCTGATTACGTTCATGTGATGGCTCAGGGACGGATTCTCACCAGTGGCGGTAAGGAATTGGCGCTGGAGTTAGAATCTCGCGGTTATGACTGGGTTTTGGAAGAGAATGCGGCTGAGGTGGGTGTGTAATGTCTATTCAAGTTTCTCCCAGTCCGGTTCCTAACTCAAATCCAGTAGATTTGGCATCGACTGTGTTGGATAGGGATGCTTATCTGGCTGAGTTGTTAAATCAGGTTGTCCAGACACGCCATAGCGCGTCTGTTGAGGTTGATGCTTGGTTGCAGGAGTTACATGAACGTGCGGCGCTTTGGGTACGTAAATCGGTTCTCCCCACCAACCGCGATGAAGAATGGCGCTTCACTGATTTATCCTCTTTGCGGAAAGTGCAATTTAATGTAGAGACGCGCCAGGTTGCGTCTGTACAAAAAGATACGCTGCTACTACCAGAAGCTGCTAACAGTCGCTTGGTGTTCGTTAACGGGGTTTATGCGCCTGAGTTATCAGCGGTTGCAGATTTGCCTGATGGGATTGTGGTAAGCAATTTGACTAATTTGCCTGTAGAGACGCGCCATGGCGCGTCTCTACAATCACGCGTGCAGGAATATTTGGCTCAAACTGAGGGAGCGCATGAGGTGTTTACCGCCCTCAATACCAGTGGAATGACTGATGTTGCGGTGGTTTGGGTGGCGAAGAATGTGGTGGTGGAAACACCAATTCATTTGGTGTTTGTTGCTGCTGGTGAGTCTCCCTCGATTTCTCTACCGCGTTGTTTGGTGGTGGCGGAGACTGGTAGTAGTGTGACTTTGGTGGAAGAGTATACGAACCGCAAAGACGCGAAGAACGCCAAGGAGGAAGAGAAGAGGGTTTACTTTACCAATGCGGTGACGGAGATTTGGGTAGAGGAAAATGCTCAGGTAAGTCACACTCGACTTGAGGAGGAAGGTGCAGAGGGTTTCCATATTGGGAAGACTGCTGTTTCTCAAGCTCGTTACAGTCGATATACCTGTCATGCAATAACTCTTGGTGGGAAGCTGTCGCGTCACAATTTAGAGATTTTGCAAACTGGTGAGCAAACAGAAACTACCCTCAATGCGTTGACAATGATTGGGGGGAACCAGTTGGCGGATACTCACAGCGCGATCGCCCTTAATTATCCTTATGGTAGAAGTCAGCAATTGCACAAGTGTATTGTAGGCGATCGCGCTCATGCGGTGTTTAACGGCAAAATTTTTGTTCCAAAACCCGCACAGTTGACAGATGCAGCACAGTTGAACCGGAACTTGCTGTTGTCACCTAAAGCCAGAGTTGATACCAAGCCCCAATTGGAAATTACCGCAGATAACGTAAAATGCGCCCACGGTGCTACCGTTAGCCAGTTGGAAGATGATGAAATCTTCTATCTGCAAAGCCGAGGTATCGATGCGAATGATGCTCGCAACTTATTAATTAACGCCTTCGCCGCCGAAATCATCAACCAAATACCTGTACCCTCTTTGCGAGAAAGACTCACACAAACCGTCAACAGTTATCAGTCAATAATTAATGACTAATAACTCATGACTCATGACTCATGACTAATTACTAAAATGACGTTTACCCAAGAAAAAACCCTTGCTGATATAGTCCGTGGTGACTTCCCCATATTACACCAGGAAGTCAACGGCAAACCCTTAATTTACTTCGACAACGCCGCCACGTCGCAAAAACCTTTGCTCGTACTCAACACTCTGCGAGACTATTACGAGCAATACAATTCCAACGTGCATCGTGGCGTGCATATTCTCAGCGCCAAAGCCACCGAAGCTTACGAAGCAGCACGCGACAAAGTTGCTGCGTTCGTCAATGCTGCATCGCGCCAAGAAATTGTCTTCACCCGCAATGCGAGTGAGGCGATAAACTTGGTTGCTTACAGCTGGGGAATGAGCAATTTGCAACGAGGAGATGAGATTATCCTCTCGGTGATGGAACACCACAGTAATTTGGTACCCTGGCACTTTGTAGCACAAAAGACGGGTGCGGTGCTGAAATTTGTGGAACTGGCTGCAGAAGAAACTTTTGATTTGGAACAGTTCAAGAAACTGATTTCTGACAAAACGAAATTGGTGTCAGTGGTGCATGTCTCTAACACTTTAGGTTGTATTAACCCTGTAAAGGAGATTTGCGAAATTGCTCATAAATATGGCGCAAAAGTATTAATTGATGCTTGCCAAAGCGTCCCTCATATGCCTATCAACGTGCAGCAAATTGACTGTGATTGGTTGGTGGCTTCTGGTCACAAAATGTGCGCTCCAACAGGGATTGGCTTTTTGTATGGTAAGTTAGAATTGCTGCGATCAATGCCTCCCTTCTTGGGTGGTGGTGAAATGATTGCGGATGTATTTTTAGACCATTCTACATACGCAGATTTACCCCATAAATTTGAAGCGGGTACACCTTCAATTGGAGAAACAATTGCTCTTGGTGCAGCAGTAGACTACTTGAGTGGGATTGGTATGGATAAAATCTATGCCTACGAATCAGAATTGACTGGCTATCTATTCGAGCAGCTAGAACAAATTCCACAAATTCGCATCTACGGTCCTAAACCTAAAGTAGCAGGTTTGGGTAGAGCGGCTCTTGCTGCATTCACAGCCGGAGAAGTTCACGCTAACGACATATCTACATTATTAGACCAAGAAGGCATTGCAATCCGTTCTGGACACCACTGCACTCAGCCATTACACCGCCACTTAGTTATTCCGGCGACTGCACGGGCAAGTCTATCTTTCTACAATACCCGTGAAGAAATTGATATTTTCGTCAAAGCTTTGAAGGAAACGTTAGATTTCTTTGGCGGGTTCTTAAGTTAAGTTGATGATAGACAATACAACTCTTGCATAAGTCAATTTTTTTGAAATTAAACCACAGATGTAGGCGTAAGCCGTGCCGTAGGCTACACAGATGGACACAGATAAATATCGGTGTCCATCTGTGGTTCAAAAATTCATAAAGAGTTGAAATTTTATCAGTTGGTAGAAGGGCAATATGTTGAGCGCGAGTTTAGTATTGCTTTTCCCACAGTATCAGTTAGTGAAATAAGCAGATTTATTGAGCAGAGTAAAACCGTGGGGGAAATTGCTGTGCTCAAATCATTTCGCTCTTGGGTGAGAGGGAAAATATTATAGTTGGCTGGTGATTAGACTTCTTGCAAAAATATGATTAATGGATATTTAGAACCACAGATGCACACGGATTAACACTAGTTAATTATCTGTGTGCATCTCTTGTTAATGTGTGGTTTCATTAGACTTCTTACAAAAGTCGAAAAAAAAGAATAATTAACCACAGATGGACGAGGCAGTGCGTTGCTCTGGTTCCCAGAGTTGAAGCAACTGCCGTACAGATGGACACAGATGGAACTCACGTTCCGCAAGGGGTCTATTTTCTCCACATTTGACTACGGGCTTCGTTTGTGTAGCCGCATGCTTCTAGAGTGTCGGCACAAAAATCAACTTCAAGTATTAGGATCTACCGCTAAACTCAAAAATCCATCTGCTATGATCGCGGGTTCGTCAAAATCATACTAAATCCCCATGTCAACGCCAAAAAACCAATCCATGCAGCTTACCCATACTCAAGCTAGGATTGCTTTGAGCAAACTGGGGATCAAATCTTGCAATTGATTATCTACAGGAGTATCGTCAGAACTGGGTAAATCCTCCGCACAGGGCAACCAGTGCAATGGCTTGTACTTTAAGATAGTGAAGTTGCTTGCAGACTCTTACACTGATGATATCCAGTCGAGATCCATTGTCTCTGTATTAAGAAATTTATACTCTGACAGCGTTTTCTTGCGAAAATTCCCACTAGGTGAACCTCCATAGGAGAATCTGTGAAGCTTGCGCTCTAAATTTGGTTAGTTAAGGGAGAACAGATGACTCTCAAGCGGTTGGGTTTAATCATACTGACGTTGGTTGCGATATTGCTTGTCGGCTTATCTTTGTTAAGTAGTTGGCAAGAACCTCAGTTCCAGAGTCGTTTGGAACTTTATCAAACAAATATTGTCCTGCAAGCTGCTTCTTGGGAACCGTTAGATGACAAGAACGCGAATCTCAAGCCATTGCAGGATGCACTACTGGGCGTTAAACCTCTTGAAAGCGCGACAGAACAGTATCAAGAGGCACGCAAATCCGCTCAAACTAATTTGGAAAAAGCCAAAAAGCAACTGGCGCAGATCCAATCTCAACCCGCGACGACTCCTACAACTCCTAAACCGCAACCAGAATTGCCTCCTGCTACCAACACTTCTCGTCAGGAACAGCAGCAAAAGTTGCAGCAGTCTGTTAAACAACTGCAAAAATTAATTCCTGAATTAGACTTGCGACTGGGAATTTTACAAGCGCAGCAAGGAAAAATAGAGACGGCGCAGAAAATTTGGAGCCAATTACAGCAACGTTCAGACATTAATCCTGAATTTGAGCAAGCTGCTGCTGTGTTGGCAGGGCTAAGGAGTGATCCCCCGCGTATTTTGCCTTCTTCTGAACAACTGATTCAAAAGAATTTAGATGGTTGGTTTCGGTATATTGCTCTGAGTGAGTTATACCAACTTCAGCAGCGTCAGGATGCTTTAGCAGATCTGGAAGCAGTTCAACAAGAAGCTGCTGAACAAGCATTGTTGAAATTAGCAATTATTGGTACCGTTCCAGCACTGACAGCGTTTTTCGGTTTAGGGCTGCTGATTTTTTTGGTTGGACAGCGCCTTATCCAAGGGAAAACAGCTTTATTGGCTCAAAATTCGGATGTGGGTTGGTCAACGCCTTGGGATGGTGAAACGATTTTACAGGTTTTTGTCGTGGGCTTTTTCTTGATGGGACAACTTCTTGTACCCATAGTCATATCTCTCCTCCCTATCCCACGCCCCGCCCCTAATGTCAGAATTCAGGCATTATACGTCTTGGTAAATTACCTGTTGCTGACATTTGGTGCCCTGTCAGTACTGTATTTATCTATCAAACGCTTTTTCCCTTTACCAGATGACTGGTTTCGCTTCCGGTTAGGAGGTAAGTGGTTTTTGTGGGGGCTGGGTGGCTATTGTGTGGCTTTGCCCATAGTGGTGGTGGTGTCTTTGATTAATCAACAACTCTGGCGAGGACAAGGTGGAAGTAATCCCTTGTTGCAACTGGCGTTAGAAAGCCAAGATACTGTGGCGCTTGGCATATTCTTCTCTACAGCTGCGATCGCCGCCCCAATATTTGAAGAACTTTTGTTTCGCGGCTTTTTATTACCCTCCCTGACTCGTTATCTACCTGTGTGGGGATCAATTCTTGCCAGTGCTTTTCTATTTGCAGCTGCTCACTTGAGCTTGTCGGAAATTTTACCACTGTTCGCCCTAGGTATTGTCTTGGGGATCGTTTACACGCGATCGCGCAATCTCCTTGCTCCTATGCTTCTCCACAGCCTTTGGAACAGCGGCACTCTGCTAAGTCTTTTTGTCTTAGGCAGTACTAGTAAATAATACTTTCTGCTTGCCATTGAAAATACCCAAAATCTTTAAAGAATTTTTACAAAATTTTACCAATTCATTATTGGTATTTAGTGTTGAGCAATGTTACCTTGAATGCACAAATATTATTACGGATAACACTTACAAAAAATTGCGGTAAGTCTGAAAGCCCAAACCCTGCATGGGTGGAATCAAAAACCAAATGGGAACTCCACTTTTCATGAATCGTCTAGAGATGTGTAAACTGGACTACACGTAAGTAACCGCGTATGTAGGGTCGTTAAGCGCTTGGAGACTGATGCTTATGTCAAGAGAAATAAAAAAAATCCGGAAATAGCACTAGTTAACTTGTATGAAGTAGTGGGGCATAGTTGTATTTCGCATTAATTGCAAAAATCTCTCAATAAAAGCATTTTTGGGCAAGAAATCGTACAAAAGTGCTGTACTGGGATTTCTCGTTAAAGTAAAGAAAGAGGAATGATTGAGGAGTGTAGTCTCAAGTGCTCGCTGCCCTGAAAACCTCGCTCCTCCGAAGCTACCGCGTTCCCTAAAAACTAGTGGTACGCTGCTTTTGCATATCTGTTTTACCTGTATTCATACTTATTTATAAGAATAAATATTAATACTCAGTAATTCAACAGAATTATTTTATAGCAGTATAGGATTTCAATTTTATACGTCATTTATAAAGTGAAGGAGCTTGACGCATATGGCAAATCTCACCCCCAGTCACGCCGCCAAACAACTTTTAGCTGGATACTGCGGCATTATTTTTGGAGGTTTTGGTATCCATAAATTTATTCTTGGGTATGCACCAGAAGGATTTATCATGCTAGTGATTTCCTTAGTAGGAGGTTATTTCACCTACGGATTTACATTCTTGATTATGCAGCTTGTAGGTTTAATTGAAGGGATGATTTATTTGAACAAATCCCACGACGAATTTGTTGATACCTACTTTGTGAAAAAGCAGGGCTGGTTTTAGAAATTCGTCTTTCAGTATTGAATTTGTATTTTAGAGTATCTATCTTAGGTGCATGAACTCATAATTTTACAGTAGTAGGAGGGGCACTGCTCATTCTACAAATAGCTATTGACAGCCTTAAGTTACCATTGCTTATACCTTTAAGATTTGTCACCAAGCGGAGAACTTTATCTGTCTTTTATTCATCCTCCTGTGGGTAAATTTCTTTCTATAGTATGTGTCAATTAATTCTAAGTTAAGAATAAACTATAGCAGTCCGCCCTTGGATTTGTGAAAAAACAAGATCCCCGACAACTTTTACGAAGTCGGGGATCTGAAGAACTCAATTTTAGTCTATTACTTACTCTAAAGACTATTTATCTTTAGTGAAAAATATTTTATTTACACCAATATGTTAACGCTCAAACGTAAAAATATAACCTTAACACTACTGACAGTATTGGGATTAGCTTATTTCTGCACTATGTCTCATATTGCAGTCAATCCTTTCTGGAAAAGCGAGATACTCCTTATACCAATACAGGTGGTTACACTTATATACGTGACTTATATGCGTTCGAGTCGTCAGTGATAGGGTCTGAAAGTGTAAATTCAATTAAAAATTCAAAAGAAAAACAATTTTTTTATAACTAATACACAACTAGACCCCCATACAACCAAAACTTAACAAAACTTAATAAGTTTGACATTATGTCAAAGCTTTGGATTTCGCCTACGCTCGAATTAGAGACGCTTTTAGAGAGGCGTTAAAGTTTCATCGTAGCAAATTCAAAAACTTTCCATGCAAATTGTCTCGAAAACTAACGTTTCCCCAGAACCAGCCTCGACAACAGAGAAAATCACTTTGGATGTCGGGGGTATGAAGTGTGCTGGCTGTGTGAGGGCAGTAGAACGTCGGCTTACTGAGTATCCAGGAGTTAAGAGCGCCTGTGTGAACCTGGCGACAGAGGTAGCAGTCGTAGATTTGGAAGGTGGTGCAGTCGATGCGGATGCACTGGCAAAGCAATTGACAGCTGCTGGGTTCCCAACTCAACCCCGGAAACTAGGCGGGAAAGTAGTAGGTGAGACAGAATCCATACAAGACCCAGCGGAACGACAGCGCCGAGAAATGCAGTCTGCAAAACAGCAATTGATCATTGCTGCTGTCCTGCTGATCCTGTCATTTATTGGTCATATAGGTAACATTGGTGGTTACGTAATACCGATTTTGCATAACATCTGGTTTCACTGTGGATTGGCAGGGCTAGCGCTTCTTATCCCTGGTCGCCCAATTTTAGTAGATGGCTGGCGGGGTTTACGGCACAATGCACCCAACATGAACACTTTAGTGGGATTGGGAACACTGACAGCTTACATCGCTAGCTTGGTGGCTCTGCTGTTTCCTCAACTTGGGTGGGAGTGCTTCTTTGACGAGCCAGTCATGATGTTAGGCTTTATCCTACTAGGACGGACACTGGAAAAACAAGCCAGAGGTCGCGCTGCAGCAGCATTTAAGGAATTGCTCGCCCTCCAGCCGATTGTTGCGCGATTGATTGCCAAGCCTAAAACGACGGAATCGGCTGCCGCATTGTCTTCTAATAAAGGAATTGTAGAAATTCCCGCTGAGGTGGTGCGTGTTGGTGAATGGTTACAGGTTTTGCCAGGAGAGAAAATTCCAGTCGATGGTAAAGTCGTCGATGGGCAAACAACTGTCAATGAGTCCATGCTAACTGGAGAAGCGGTGCCAGTGACAAAGCAACCAGGAGATTTGGTGATAGCAGGGACACTCAATCAATCAGGAGCGATCGCCATTGAAGCAACCCGCACTGGAAGTGATACGACTTTGGCTCAAATTGTCGCCTTAGTGGAAGCCGCACAAACCCGTAAAGCTCCGGTACAAAAATTAGCAGATACAGTCGCTGGGTACTTCACTTACGGTGTATTAACGGCGGCATTGTTAACATTTGTCTTTTGGTACTTTTTCGGCACCCACATCTGGCATCACACAATTATGTCGTATGCCATGCAAATCTCTCACCACTCCTTACTCAGCACCCCCCACAGTTCCCACCCCACAATCTACACCCCGCTCCTTGTGAGTTTAAAGCTAGCAATTGCCGTAATGGTAGTCGCTTGCCCCTGTGCCTTAGGGCTTGCCACGCCAACAGCAATTTTAGTAGGAACAGCCATTGGCGCAGAACGGGGTTTGCTGATCAAAGGCGGCGACGTTTTAGAAAAAGTACACGAATTAAACACAGTCGTGTTTGATAAAACTGGTACTCTTACCACAGGTCGTCCCGTAGTTACAGATTGCCTACCAATTGAGGGACTGGAGAATCATTCCCAATCGCTCATTGCCAATCCCCAATCCCTAATACAACTGGCAGCAGCAGTAGAAAGCGGCACTATTCATCCTTTAGCAACGGCAATTCAGCAAGAAGCCCAACAGCAACAGTTATCTATCCCAGATGCTGTGGACTTTCGTACCGAACCAGGACTTGGTGTCTCTGCTGTCGTAGAAGGCACTTTGGTACTTTTAGGGAACTGTGACTGGTTGCATTGGCACGGAATTTCTGTCAGTGAAACTGCACAAAAACAGGCACACAAGCTAGCAGCAGATGGGAAAACGGTAGTTTTCGTAGCAGTTGGAGACGCGGTAGCCGGACTGATTGCTGTTCAAGATACCTTAAGACCAGATGCTAAAGCAACCGTAGATAAGTTGCGTCAGATGGGTTTACGGGTGATGTTGCTAAGCGGAGATACACAACAAGCAGCAAATGTGACAGCAAAACAACTAGGACTAAATACCAGTGATGTTTTGGCTGGCGTTCTCCCTGCAAAGAAGGCTGCTACTATTCAAGAATTACAAGCATGGGGAACAAAGGGAAGTACTGATCACTCTATTGTCGCTATGGTAGGAGATGGCATTAATGATGCTCCAGCCCTATCTCAAGCTGATATTGGTATTGCTTTACACTCAGGTACCGATGTTGCGATGGAAACAGCGGAAATTGTCTTGATGCGGGATAACTTAACTGATGTTGTAAAATCTATACAACTTAGTCGTGCAACTTTGAGCAAAATCCGTCAAAATTTATTTTGGGCTTTTGCGTATAACACTGTTGGCATTCCTTTAGCAGCTGGTGTTTTGTTGCCAAGTTTAGGTTTTGTCTTAAGCCCATCGGGTGCAGCTGCATTAATGGCTTTTAGCTCTGTTAGTGTCGTCACTAATTCCCTTTTATTACGACGTTTTGCTCATCGCTCCTAATCTCCTCGTTTCAAGGTATTATTTGTGAGCGTAAATATTTGGTTTTGCCAATCTCACGTTAAACTAGGTCGGTAGTTAAGTGTTTCGAGACCCACAAAACCTGTTGAGACGGGTGCAACGCCCATAGTAGTTAAAAGAGTAGGACAGCTTGTTCTACTCTTGTGAACAACTAAGCAATTTAAAAGCATATAAGATAATTACCATAGACTTTTACTCAAAGAATGGCAGCAAACAATACGAAACAAATCTTGATTAATAACAGTTCAACCGACGAATTTAGCAACGATTTTTCAATGGCAGCAGAAACAAATGAAAGCCATCTACTGATAATAGAAGACGATCAAGGACGCAAAGAATTTATTCTTGATCGCCCGGTATATTCCATTGGTAGGGACGCCCACTGCGATATCCGTTTAATCTCGCAGTTTGTCTCGCGCCGCCATGCCACACTCATTAGGCTACCGCGCGATGGTAAGAAGCATAGCTATTATTATCGGATTGTCGATGGTGATGCCAAAGGCAAACCTAGTTCCAATGGTCTAATGATTAATAACGGGCGGAAGATCCCCGCTCATGACCTGAAAAATGAGGACGAAATCGTTTTTGGTCCTCAAGTACGTGCTATTTATTACCTACTGCGAGATAGTATGCGCACAGGAGGACAAACAGATTCCAGTGAGTATGATATTACACTAATAAACCCCGGCATGACCGAGGATCTGGAGGACTGAAGGCATATTGATTCTGGATTCTACTGTCAGAAGAGCACATTTTTTGGAGGGGCGTTTTGCTATAAGCTAGCCTTATCATTGAGGTAGCCCAAGCAGACGCCTTTCTTTACAGATTGACACTCTCTGTCCTAAAGGAGCAGAGATTCTTGAGACATCGCTGTCTTAATATCCTGATTTATCAGGTTCGCACGCTACAGCACGTTTGCACACAAGCTGCGTAGTGATATCTCCTTCCAATCTTTTAGCCGTCTACTTTCCCCCAGTCCAGGGGTAGGTTTTTATGTCTTGTACTGACCATTTCATTGTCCCATTTTTTGACTCAGGCGTAAACGTATCGACGGCAGCTTTCATCCCTTGCCTAAAGTACGGATGTATACGACAAGAGTCGGACACCAAGGGTTTTCAGCGGGAGCATCCTTATAAGGCGGGAAAGCGTCAAAAGCGCCAATAGCTACTTACCCCGCGAGACTCTCAATCAGATGCCAATGGCGGCAATCTTCAATTGCCTGCTTAACGTATTCAAACATTTGTCGGCAGTGATTATCTCGCTGAAGTGCTAGTTCCTCGTTTTTAATCACGATACTCATCCGGGTTTCTGTTTCAGTAGCTGTGCTTTTGTCAATCAATGCTTCCACCGTCACTAACTTTAAAAAGGATATATGACCAGGAATTTCACGCGCCATGATGTAATCGGCTGTATAGTATTGAACATCCAAATTACAATCTTGTAGAAGTTCTACAAGTAAGGGTTGAAGTTGGTCAAGAGGAACAGAAAGAATAAATGAACAGGTATAGCGAGCCATAATAGCCCCAAGCCTTGCAACACTCCGTCCATCCTATAATACCGAACCATCTAAAAGCCAAATCATTATAGATTCATTAAAGAACCTGTGTTTTGAGTAAAGACAAAAGCAGCATAAGACACGTAAGTACTTCACAATAGCGGTTTGGCGGAGGTTGATTATGAAAGTAGCAATTGCTGGAGCAACAGGATTTGTAGGTAGTCGTTTGGTGGAACGACTACAGGTCGAGGGTATAAGAGTGCTAGTGTTAAGTCGTAACACCACTTATGCCCAAAAGGTTTTTCCACCTACGGCTTTTCCCAATGTGGAAATTGTTGCCTATACACCAACAGCATCGGGAGGTTGGCAAAGTGCCATCTCTGGTTGTGATGGTGTCGTTAATCTTGCAGGCGAATCTATTGCTGAAGGACGTTGGACACCTGAACGCAAACAGGAAATTTTAAATAGCCGTAAACTGGCTACACAAAACATTGTGGACGCGATTGCCAACGCTTACCCCAAGCCTAGTGTGTTAGTTAACGCTTCGGCTATTGGCTACTACGGTACGAGTGAAACGGCTACCTTTGATGAAACCAGTTCACCCGGTCACGATTTTCTTGCCCAAGTTTGTCAAGCCTGGGAAGCAGAAGCAACAAAGGTAACAGATGCTGGCGTGCGACTCGTCATTGTGCGATTGGGAATTGTTTTGGGTAACGGTGGTGCTTTGGGTAAAATGATTACACCGTTCAAACTCTTCGCTGGTGGTCCCTTGGGTAGTGGTCAGCAATGGTTCTCATGGATTGACTTAGATGATGTCGTTAACCTGATTTTTCTAGCTTTAACGAAACCGGAAATGCAAGGAGTATATAACGCCACTGCCCCTCATCCTGTCCGAATGGCTCAATTGACCCAAACTATGGGAAAAGTCATGAATCGTCCTTCTTGGTTACCTGTTCCGGCATTTGCTCTCGAAGCCCTTTTAGGGGACGGGGCAATGGTCGTTCTGGAAGGTCAACAAGTCGTTCCCAAACGCACTTTAGAAAGTGGATTTAAGTACAAGTATCCCAATTTGGAACCAGCACTGGTAAAAATTCTCAAATCCTAGGGATTAGCGATTAGGGACTAGGAAGTAGTACAGTCAGGCACAAATCACTACACAGTTGGGAATAAGTAAAAACCTTGATTGTGTAAGTATTTTTCTCTTTTGGTTGCTGACTTGTGACTCCTTGCACTAGAGAATTCCCGGCGTTGCTGAATCCATGTATGAAAAAGATGTCGTGTGATTCCAAACCCTTGTACCAGACGTACCATGGTACGTCTCTACACTTGGATTCATACTTCAAATCAGCAACGCCGAATTCCCAGTCCCTACCAAGATCAATTATTCATTCCCAGTTTTGAGGAATTTCTGAGAAACCCAATTAACAATGCCACTGATGATGGCACCAGCCATAAGGATGCCAATAGCCGGGTTAAATACAGGTTGCCAAAGGCTGTGCCACAAATCTAAGCCCAGTGGGACTCCAACTGCTTCACCAATAGCAGCAACCGCCAACCACCCAAAACCAAACAAAACTAGGAACACATCTGCCACTAAAACCAAGTTTAGCCAGCTTAAAAACTTATCTTTCATAGTCATTAATTATCAGTCAATAGTTTTAGACTATTGACTGTAGATGTGGGACTGTTTAGCAATTATTCCTCGGGAAACAGCCAGTTTTTGACTTTTGCCAAACTCTGCCAATCTGGTTTTCTGTTGAAACCGTCTTCAATGCTATTTTTGACTTCTTCTCGCCAGTCTGGGTTGACAAAAATCAACTGTTGTGCAAAGTCAACGTGTTGTCGCAAACCTTTTTGACCTGTTTCCAGCATGGCAACAGCAAGATTCACCCGTGCTTGGGCATCTTGTGGATTGAGCTTTACCGCCTTCTGTGCAGCCTTGTAAGCAAGGTTGGGTTTGTCATCTAGTAAATACAACCACGCTAGACAAGTCCAAGCAGGACTACTTCTGGGAGCGCGATCGCACAGATCCTTAAACACAGGAATAAGAGTTGAAGCTTCTTCTCCGGCTTTATAACGTTCTAAACCTGTATCAAACAGAGAGTCAACTGTATTAGTCATGAGTCATGAGTCATTAGTCATCAGTCACCAGCCCTTCGTCAAATGACAAAGGACAAATGACTATATTACACACCAAACGACTTACCGCAACCGCAGGTTTGGCTGGCGTTAGGGTTAGTGAATTGGAAACCACCGCCAATCATAGAGTTGCTATAATCTAGCATTAAACCATACAGATATAATAAACTTTTGCGATCGCAAACAATTTTGAAGCCATCATAATCAAAAACTTCATCTTGAGAAGTAATCTTGCTGGGGTCTTCAAAATCCATCAAGTAAGACATTCCGGAACAGCCACCTTGACGCACTCCAACCCGTAAGCATAGGTCTTTGCCGCCTTGCTGATCTTGCAAGAATTTCACCTGACGCAATGCGGCTTCGCTCAATTGAATTCCCCGTTGTTGAGACTGAGTTGCTTGTGTCATCTGCTGTTTTTACTCCTTATACCGTTTCACAAAAATTTTGATACAATTAACTCCCCTTGCCTGTGTTGCTCAAGAACTGCTTGCCTGTATATATCAACCTTAAAGTCAAATGGTATGCCTCTGGTGTGAGCATGGCTCTGTGGGGGCAAGCACTCTAGTTTCAACACCAAGCTTACCGGTTGGTGGCTGTAAAGGTTTTTGTATCCATTCTAGCGATATTAATGCCGCAGGAATGCAAATTGTAAACACTGCGTCAAAAGCACACAAAGATTTTTATTCTAGAATTGAGAGATTCAATGTATTTAGAGATTCGATATTTTGAAGTTCAAGCCTTGTGGTAGCCACCACCAGCAACCACTGTTCACAAACAGCCAGAGAGTTTTGATCCGAGGCGTAAGCCCAAGTTGAAAGTTTAATTCTATATAGCTTGTTTTGATTAACTTACCTCTATGACAAGTTTTAATCGCTCTACCAGTCGTCGGCTGAAGAAATTAACCCAAATTCCTTCTGTATGGGAGGGCGATCGCCGTCCATTGTCGTCATCACAAACTCACAATTCAGACTTAGAGGCAAAGGGCGAATGCATTCTTTGGGTAGATGGCTCACAAGGCATTGTCCGGGGTATGGACGTAGTCGCAGCAGAAACTGGTCCAGAAGCAATTGTTCGTACCCTCATGCGAGCAATGGAGCATCCTCACAGTCCAGCAAAACCTGCTCGTCCTCAAAGAATTGTAGTCAAAGACCGCGAAATCCAATTTTACCTGCGCGGAGTCCTACAGGATTTGGACATTGCGATTGACTATGTACCAGAACTGCCTTTGATTGATGAACTGTTTCGTGGGTTTACCGACATCTTGGATAGCCAAGTTCCTGATTTGCCCCCACAGTATGCACAAGCGCTGCGAGAAAAAGCATTTGCAATTTGGCAAGCAGCGCCTTGGGAATTATTAGAAGAACAGCAAATCTTGTCCATAGAAATTAATAAATGGGATGTTGGTACACTCTACGCCTCAGTTATGGGAATGCTGGGGATGGAGTATGGCATTTTGTTGTATCGTTCAGAAGAGTCGTTGAAGCGCTTTCGCGCAACAGTTTTAACAGAAGACGAATCACAAGGGCATTTAGAAGAAGCTTTCCTTAAACAAGACTGCCTGTTTCTGACGTTTGAGAGTGCTGACGACATTGACGAAGATGATGACGAAGATGATGATGAAGAATTCGGCGATTTAGCGGATTTGCCGTTATCGGAAATAGAACCCACCTTCGGTAACATCCATCCTTTAGAAGGACTGCGGTCTGTTTTATATGACGAAGAAGCACTTGTAGTCTTGGTGGCATTAGAAAGCCTAAATCGCTTTATCCGCGATCACCGCCGTCAGCTTAGTGATGACACCTTCCCTACCCTCAGTCGTCGGTATCGCATTCCGTTACCCGAGTCATCGGATGAACCAACAAAATCACTGCCTGTAACTGTCTGTTCCATGCCGCAGTTAGCCGCCGAGTTAGAGGAAATAGGAGGTTTTGACGTCGAGGATGATGACATGGAGTCAGAATCGACACCAATGTTCCAGTCATTACGAGATGATTTGATACCAGAAGACTCATTCCTCAGCTTAGGAGTCGTGTCGTGGGAGATGTTGGAGTACTTGCATCAAGGTGCAAAATATCACAAAACAGGAGAAATCACACAAGCAGGGGATGGTTTGCCCGTGATTTTAATTCAAACTTCCCGTCCTAAAGCGAAAACTGTGATTTCAAATATCGAAGAAGCTGGAGGACTCAAAGCAATTTGTTTTAATCCAGGTGCTGATCCTTTTGATGGCAAGGGCTACGACTTAGGTTTGTTACAAACTGAAAACGGCGAATTGTTCCTGTTCGGTGAGTTTGAAGATGACGATCCAATACACGTAGAAGCCCGCAAAAAATGGAATCAGCGGTGTAAAAATACCAAAGGATACTGTGGCTTGATCATTGCCAAAGGATTGACAGGGGCTTCTCGTGGTAATCCCCAGTTACGAGATATGATGGCTTTATTTGAAGCGCGGTTCCTTTCTCCCAACGATTTAGGCATTGGCACTCTCCAACTGATGCCCCAACTCCAATTTGAATAAGCGTCTAGGCAAAAGCATATTCTCTATGCTCATTCTCTTTTAAATTCAATATATGTTTTTTGGACTGGGCATTTCGCCCAGTCCAAATTTATGATGGGTGGCAGAATAAAGTCCGTGAAACAAAAAATTACAGCAGATTGCAAGTTCATGAGGTACAGGTTTTCAACTCAAAAGCCAGATATAGAGCCAAGTTTACTTCTGACTCCTGACTCCTGACTCCTGAATTCTGCTGTAGCAGTGTTGGAAGGGTGTAGAGGTTAGGGAAAAAGCATCAATAGATCTCTTGCATTCATTAAAAAGAAGCACCCCTCAAGAGTCCCCCCGCAAGCGGGGGGAAGCAATAAAAATCTTGTTTCCTCCCTGTTTACGGGGAGGGTTAGGGTGGGGTTCTTGGGACTTATGCAATCTTGTTTAATACATCCCCAATAGCCTTTGGTTAAAGGTAAAAGGTTAAGGGGGAAAGGGCGAAAAACTTATTTTTTTCCCTTTCACCTTTCCCGTTAGCCCCTTAAACGAACCGTATTGCCCTATATCCCTAACTCAGTCTAAGTAGATAATCCCATTGTGTAAGCCATAATACTGCTGCTTGGGGCTATATACTGTTGTTTTACTTTTAAAGTGTTTATTTTAAAAAAACTAAACAAAAAATTTATTTTTGAGTTTTGAAACTTTTAAAGTTATAAAACAGATAAAAGAGCCATGTGCTGTCAGAGCATTATTTAGCTCAAATCTGGAAAAAAAACATTATCAGCAGCACTTTAAATTTTGTTAGTAAAACTTTAGTGTATTCGTAGTGGATTTGTCTTTGTAGTCAGTACTAGTGCAGGCTAAGTACGTAATACGCAAATCAATATTGATACTCTAAGAGTGATACAGGCTGATGTTCAACTTTCCTTAAAGTTAGCACAATAGAATTGAGAGATTCCAGATTTTTGGGCTAAGGCTGATGGAGACTAAAAGTCACATGAATACCAGATATCACGAAATTTCTTCAAAATTCTCTTTTCTTCCTATCCCTGTTCCTATCTCTTCTTGGGCTTCTGTGCAACGATTAATATCTGCTGATAAATGCAAATTGCATCTGTGACCAGTTAGTCAGTAATCACTAACTCTAATTGAGATGACAATACATTACCTCATTACCTCGAACTCATTTACAAATTTCATGTCAGTTGAAAATATTGCTAAACATGAATTTTTTGTAATTTTATTTTTTTGAAATCTTTAAAAAAGATTTTCAATTTTTTATGAGCGCTTTAAAATATTTTTCAAATGAAGCAAAATTCATGTTTTTTGTAAAAATGATAAAAAATGAGTAAAAACTAAAAATTCTTTAGATAAGGATATACAATGTAATCAGTCAAATGTTTCATTAATGCAGTATTATGGCAAAAAATTAAAGTTGTTACAAAACGTTTGAGTTGATAAAAGCAACCACTAAAAAAACAAAGTAAACAATGATAGTGTTGGATGTTAAAGCTGCTGTGGTTTCAATGCTATTTACAGAATCTCCAAATTGATGCTCTGGAGATAGAAACGAACTGTAGCCTAAATTTAACCAAGCTAGCACTACAAGCAAGGTGAGAAAAAACAACCCGTAGATTAATCTAAATATTACGGAATGTTAATAAAAAAGTCTGGAACAAAACTAAAGCTATGCTATCCGTCGAAGCTCAGCGACATTGTATGAATCCATAGGTCATAAATCTGTGGGAGATTGCAGTGTATTCTTAGAATTCCCAGACAGCTTTGGATATCTACACCTGGCAAAGTGCTTCTAACCTCTTTTCTTGGGTGATGACACTAGCTTTTGAAGGTGAAATCCCTTATGAACAAGGGTTGGAACTCCTAGCTATTCAGGTGGCTGCCAATGAGTTGCCAAACATGGAATAGTGTAGAAGTGGGGGCGATAAGAAAAAAATGCACAAGTTTTGAGCCCAAAATTATCAACTTTGTGGCACTTTCATCGCACCAGCCAAATGTTCACAAAACAGATTTCGTCTTGGGAGCAGTTGCTTGTTTGTGCCTAATTTAAAGTCTTTGGAAACCACCTGTAGATGCCACTGGAAGGTGGATAAAAGGTAGGTGCCAAGTAAGATTATGATTTTATGACTGGAGTGTTTGGTTAACTTGGGCTGTAAACAAAGTTAAATGCTCTTGTAACTACCAACATTAAAATTCGTTATTTGGTTGACAGAAGATATCTCAACTAAGTTTATAAAATTCATAGTCAGGCTTTATTCATCTTGTTGCTGAGTTTAATCTCTTAGCAACGAGTGTGCGCTATTTTTCCTGTCACAAGAGCTATTAAAGGAGTTCTGTATTTAGACTTTATTGGAAAATAAAGCATACTTTATCAAAATTGAACAATTTTTTGGGATTAACCAAATCACTTGTTTCCTGACAAAAACTCTGATAATCTTATCCTTTTCATCTCTAGTTAGTTTCTTTTGATGATGTTAACAACCAGCAGATAGTACAATCAAATGACAAATAAGAAATGGGCTGTAAAACGTATCACTGTGAATTTAGCAGCACAGGAGGCGGAAAAACTGGAAAAGTATTGTGGGCAGACGGGTAGACCAGCAACGGATGTCATCCGGGAACTGATCCGAGGACTGCCACTCTCCTCCGAAGAGGCTAAAGAAGCAAGTCGCTAAGGAGACAGTCTAGAGTTGAGAGTCTCAAGTCAACAATCCAAAGGTTTTTGACGACCGACTAACAACGACTGACTATGCTATGACCTCCTCACACATAACTTGATATAAGTGGCAAATTCCGACACCAACCCAGTTACAATTTGTAATGAAACTGAAAAGGAAGGACGGAATGCGCGTTGCAATCGTAGGTGCGGGACTGGCTGGGCTAGTAACCGCTGTCGATTTATCGGATTCTGGCTGTGAAGTCCACATTTTTGAGTCCCGTCCATTTGTGGGTGGGAAAGTGGGCAGCTGGGTTGATGGCGATGGAAACCACATTGAAATGGGGTTGCACGTCTTCTTTGGCAACTACTACCAGATGTTGGAATTGATGAAGAAAGTGGGGGCGTTGGACAACCTGCGCCCCAAGGAACATATCCACACCTTCATTAATAAGGGGGGAAAAGTTGGTGCTTTGGATTTTCGCTTCATCATGGGTGCGCCTTTTAATGGATTAAAAGCATTTTTCACCGCTTCCCAACTTTCGTTGCTGGATAAGTTGCAAAATGCAGTGGCATTAGGAACCAGCCCGATAGTACGCGGCTTAGTAGACTTTGAGGGCGCGATGAAAAATATTCGTGACTTGGATAAAGTCAGCTTTGCCGATTGGTTTCGCAGTCATGGGGGTAATAATGGTAGCATCAAGCGGATGTGGAACCCCATCGCCTACGCCCTCGGTTTTATCGATTGCGAACATATTTCTGCCCGTTGTATGCTAACAGTCTTTCAGTTATTCGCGGTGAGAACCGAAGCGTCGAAGCTGCGAATGCTGGAAGGTTCCCCTTATGAGTACCTGCACAAGCCTATCTTGGAGTATCTTGAAGCTAGGGGGACAAAAGTTTACACTCGTCGCAGAGTGCGAGAAATACAGTTTACTGAGGAGGCAGACCAAACACGTGTTACTGGAATGGTAGTGGCTGATGGTAATACAGAAGAAGTGATCACAGCTGATGCCTATGTCGCTGCTTGTGATGTTCCAGGAATTCAGCGTTTGTTACCTCAAGAATGGCGCAAGTGGTCGGAGTTTGAGAATATATATAAATTGGAATGTGTGCCAGTAGCAACAGTACAGTTGCGGTTTGATGGCTGGGTCACGGAACTGCGTGATGCCGAAGAGCGCAAACAACTCAATCATGCAGCAGGAATTGATAATTTGCTTTATACTGCTGATGCTGACTTTTCCTGTTTTTCTGATTTGGCATTGACAAGCCCTGGGGATTATTACAGGGAAGGACAAGGTTCACTATTACAGGCGGTGTTGACACCAGGTGATCCGTTTATTAAGCAAAGTAATGAGGCGATCGCCCAACACGTCCTCAAGCAAGTGCATGAGTTGTTCCCCTCTTCGCGGGAGCTAAACATGACTTGGTATAGTGTGGTAAAACTTGCTCAGTCTCTGTACAGAGAAGCACCAGGAGTGGATATTTATCGTCCTCAGCAAAAGACGCCAATTTCTAATTTCTTCCTAGCAGGTAGTTATACCCAGCAGGATTACATCGATAGTATGGAGGGGGCAACAATTTCGGGAAGGCGTGCGGCGAAGGTGATTTTGGAGAATCTAAAGAAATGAACCGCCAAGGCGCTAAGGACGCCAAGGAATAACAGATATGGCTGATTGGTTGGAGCATAGTGTACAGGTTGAGGTAGAGGCTCCTATAGAGTTAGTATGGAGCCTCTGGGCTGATTTGGAGCAAATGCCTCGGTGGATGAAGTGGATTGATTCAGTGACGGTTCCAAAGGATAATCCTGAGATATCTTTGTGGAAGCTCAATACTGGCGGTTTGGAGTTTACTTGGAAATCTCGCATTCTCAAAGTTGTCCCGAACCAAATCATCCAGTGGGAATCGGTGGATGGTTTGCCAAATCAGGGAGCAGTGCGTTTTTATGACCGCCACGGCAGTAGTATTGTTAAACTTAGCGTTGCCTACGCTATCCCTGGTATTCTAGGGAAAATTATGGATAATTTATTTTTGGGAAGGGCGGTGGAATCAACTATTAAAGCAGATTTGGAACGGTTTAGGGAATACGCTCTTAAGGCAAAAACGGCTTCACCCCAGTAGCCATATTTAAAACTCAAAAAATTTAAGTTTGTGCATAATTTGCCCCTTGTGCTGAGTGAAATCAATTAGAAGACTCAAAGCACAAGGGGCTGATTTCTGCGTACTCGCACTTTATCTGTCTAAATAGTCAAAACGTCATGCTCAATCTGACCGATATTATCGATCAACAAGGCGCTTTCGCCACTCTAGAAACTCTTACTCTACCTAAATAGGGGGGAAACCCCGCCCCGTTGAAAAATCACCAGGTTGGATCTGAAAACAAATTTATCGTCAACTGTTCGCGTCCGGGTGGTACAGCCGCAATACAAGCGCGGATGGTATCTCCATCCTCCACTTCCACACTGCAAGCGTAACACGACCCCATCAGACAGCCAGTGGGAATAAATACGCCAGCCCGATCTGCTACATCCAGCAGTGGTTCTCCCACTTCGGCATCAACTGTAATATCATCTGGTAGAAACCGGACGCGAACATTCATGAAAACCATCCTCAAGACAAAAACGGTGTTAAGTCTAAATGGCGTTCAACTTCAGTTGCAAGAGAGTCTAAAATATGCTCTCTTTGTTCCCGGTAATTGGCAACGCCCGTAGGCAAAGATTTCAAACCTCGCTGTTGACGCAAGCGATTTAACCAAGCACGTCTCCAAGGACCGTTGTCAAAAATACCGTGGAGATAAGTACCCCAAACTGATAAGCAATTATCCACCAAACCTAAATTAGCATCATCAAACAGAGTATGGTAGTTCTGGGACTCTGTTGTGGGAATTTCTATCCGCGATCGCCCTTGGTGGATTTCAAACCCAATCACGGGTAAGCCCATTTGCGGATAATTCGAGCTGACTTGGCGCTGACGGGCAATTTTCTGTCCTGTGATCACAGTTTTTATCGGTAATAACCCCAGTCCTTGATATCTGCCAGCTTGTCCCTCAATTCCCTCTGGATCGGCTATCATCTGACCTAATATTTGATACCCACCACAGATACCCAAAACTGTACCACCAGCTGCTGCATAGTGCTGAATTGCTTCTGCCATACCACTTTTTTGCAGTAGCAACAAGTCAGGAATTGTGGTCTTTGTCCCTGGGATAATCACGGCATCAGGATGTCCCAATTCTTGCTTAGGACTTAAGTATCTCACTCCGACTGTAGGTTCTGATTCTAGTGGGTCAAAGTCGGTAAAGTTAGAGATTCTCGGTAAGCGGATAACAGCGATGTTAAGTTCAGTTTGTAATTTTTGGACTCTACGTTCCAACAAGTCAAGAGAATCTTCAGCGGGATAGACCTGTTCCAAGTAAGGGATAACACCGATAACAGGAATACCAATGCGTTCTTCCAACCATTTTATTCCCGGTTCTAAGAGCGATCGCTGTCCACGGAACTTGTTAATGACTATACCCCGAATTAAAGCGCGTTCCTCTGGCTCCAGTAACTCCAAAGTTCCCACCACATGGGCAAAAGCACCACCTCTGTCAATATCAACAACCAGTATAGTTGTTGCATTCAGGTGTTTTGCCACCCGCATATTCGTCAAATCTCGGTGTTTAAGGTTAATTTCCGCAGGACTCCCAGCACCTTCGCAAACCAATAAATCAAATTCTGTGCTCAAATGCTGTAGTGATTCTTCAATTGCCCGCCACCCTAGGTCAAAATATTGTTCGTAGTATTCTGCAGCACTGACTTTGCCTACAGGCTTTCCCTTGATTATGACTTGCGAGGTCATATCTCCTTGAGGTTTAAGTAAAATTGGGTTCATTTCTACCCAAGGAACAACTCCCGCAGCCCAAGCTTGTACCGCCTGAGCGTAGCCAATTTCCCCACCATTGGCGGTAACATAAGCATTTAAAGCCATATTTTGACCTTTGAAGGGAGCCACTCGCCAGCCACGGCGCGATAAAATCCGACAAATAGCTGCGGTTAACAGTGATTTCCCGGCATGGGATGTCGTTCCCACTATCATAATTGCTTTCATAACCAAATATCTGTGTTTCCAGATTGGGTGTATTAGCCTAAGGAGTTAAGGGTGATTTATGAGACATTAGCCATGAGTCACAAATTTTTGGACTTATGACTAAAAACCCAAGATTTCACCAATGAAGTCGGATACGTATGATCAAGACTTCCTTCATGAATTGAGTTGAAACTTCCGTGTTTATTGTTCCCTTTGATTCCCCACTCTTAACTCTTGTTGACCCTTAATCCTAAAAGGGTAGTCGAAACCAACGAATGACAGCATTGTAAAAGCGATCGCCCCATGTGGGACTACCCCAAGGTTTACCCTGAAATTGTTCCACCAACTGGCGACCCAGGGGAGTCAGCCGAAAACTGTCTGTAATACCCTGACCATCAACTTCGCGCCGCAGTACACCTACTTGGATCAGCCACACCAAAGCATTATCTGCTGTCAATTCTGACAGAGGTCGTTTTGTGAAGTTTTTTTGGACACCAGAATGACCAATCATCTCACTTAACGCTACACGGCGTGAGCGCATCGCTTCAAACAAACCAAGATTGAAGGGAGAACACACCAGCGCTCTTTGAGCTCGTTTTAGCGTAGGCTGGGCGTAAGCAAAGGTTTTCTGGCTTTGAGAATCGACAACAGGCATTATGGCTCTCTTGATAAATTTTTTCTAAAGAGAGATATCTACTGTTAGTAAATTGTAGCAGGAGATACCTAATTCTACAAATCTTTACATATTACCTATTATCTCCTATCAGCAACAGACAACCTTTTGACTAACAACGGCTTGGTAATTCGCGTGCGGCTAGGAGATGAATCACTAGTACAAGCGCGACTGCGTTCAACGAACCGGAGAACATTTCAATATTTGTGAAACTTTATCGCTTTCTTTATAGATAAATGCAGTTCCAAGCTGAATTCTCACTCTTAGGGACTTCCAAATAAAAAAGTATCCAAAAATCTCTTGTGGAACGGGCGAGACGCCCGTTCAGATCAAGGGCGGGCGGGGACGCCCAACGCCAGTCGCCTACGGAGGGAAACCCTCCTGCAGCGCTGGCTCCCCCACAAGATGAATAATTTATTTCTTGGAAATCCCTTATGGAATACCTGTAGTAGACGCCACTTAAAAAAAATACACAAACTTTGATACAATAGCACTCGTCAGGGAAAGTTGAACCATGTTATTAACATGACTTGCCCTGTAGCTAACCTTGTATACGAGAGATACTAAAACTATGGCACTAGCAGTTGGTAGTGATGCACCTACATTTACCGTCAAAGACACCAACGGCAACACTGTCTCGTTATCTGATTTTAAGGGGAAAACGGTAGTTTTGTATTTCTACCCCAAAGATGACACACCAGGCTGTACCAAACAAGCTTGTAGCTTTCGGGACGCTATTGACCAATACAAGAGCAAAGATATAGTCATATTGGGAGTCAGCGCAGATGATGAAGTCTCCCACCAAGCATTTGCCCAAAAATATAATCTCAATTTTCCGCTACTGGCTGACACCGATAAAAGCTTGATTCAAGCATACGATGTTGATGGTGGTGGATATGCCAAGCGCGTTACCTACGTGATTGATGGTAACGGCAAAATAATCCAGGTTGACTCTAGTGTCAACACATCTACCCATGCTAGTGATGTTTTAGCTGCATTGGGGCTGTAGACAAGATAAGGGGATAAGGGGTAAACAGATGGGACAGGGGGACAAATCAATTCAAAATTCAAAATTCAAAATTAAGGCTCTCTCCCTCATCTTCCTCATCCCCCTCATCTTCCTCATCTTCCTCCTCGTCCCCTTGTCTAATCACTTACCCGTCTGAGGCGTAGTCACCTGAAAGCCTGGTTGGTTTGGCTGCTGTTGAGTTTGCTGCTGAAGCAATTGTTGTTGCTTTGCTCTGAACTGAGCTGCGGCGTCATTCAATTGTTGGTTCTGTTCATTTGCATTCCAAACCGTATTTCCCTGTTGAAGGCGATGCAATAAATTAAACATACCGAAATTACTCACCTCATCGCTGCGAGGCGATAATGGATCATCAGTCTGTTGTGGATTGAGGTCTTGCAGAATATTTCTGGAATTAGATTGAGCTAAGCTGGGTTGAGGCAATACTAACGAAGCAAAGCTCATTCCTGCAAAGGTGAGTGCAAATAGTTGCTTAAGCGGTAAAAAAGGTATTTTCATAAAAACCTCCAAGAATTTTGAAAACGCACACCCTCAAGATGTGGGAGTGCGGATGAGTTTTTACCTTAAAATAAGTAATGCTTTGATCTTAAGCAAGAGTCCGCCGCAGTTGGGGTTGAATACTCAACAATGCTACAAGAGCGAAGCCAAGCAACACCAGCAACGCACTGCCAAAGGTAACATCACCCCAAAAGGCGTGCATCACCACGCTATTTAATCCCCAATCTTTGTGAAAATACAAATAGCGAATTGGTTCAATGGCGTAGCTAAGCGGATTGAGGGTAGCGACAATCTGCAACCATTTCGGCATGAAGGATAAAGGAGCCAAAGCAGTGCTGGCAAACAACAATGGCAGGTTACTGACAAAAATAACCGCAATGAGTTCGATGTGTCCAGGCAAAGCAAAAGCCAAACCAAGGCTAATCGCAGTTACACCTAATGCCAAGAGGAAGACAATTAAAGCTATTGTTGCCAAACCTGCTGCATCTGGTAAACCAGCCCCTAAAAACGCTGCTGCTGTCACAATGACGGCTGCTTGCACCAAACTTTGACTGATAATAAAGATTGCCGAAGCGAAAACTATCGAAAACCGCGATGCTAGTGGCGCTACCAGCAAACGATTCAAAAAGCCGAATTCTCGGTCAAACATCACGGGTAAGCCAGCATTCAGCGCCCCACCAAATGCAGTAAAAACAATTATACCTGCGCCCAGAAATTGCCCATAATTTGTGGTGTCACCAAATATGCCTTTCGGTGCATTTTGAAACAAAGCGCCAAACAGCACCAACCACATCACCGGCTGAATAATACCCGCAATTAACGTTGAGGGACGCCGCTGCAATTGAATAAACAAGCGACGAGTCAAGGCTAACGTCTCTTGCACAAATTCACCAAATACGTTGGGAGCAGCCTCATCATAAGCTTGAGGTGATGCAACTTGCTGCCAATTGATATCCGATTTTGGAGGAAAAACAGTACCACTCATAGTAGTTGTTAGTTGTTAGTTGTTAGTTGTAGAGACACTTTCATGAGAGCGCGTCTGTAGATTTGTTAGTTGTAAATTGGGCTTGTAGTAAGCGCTTAAGCGCTCACTACGAACCCATGTCCTAGTATCTATCTCATATTTTGTTTCTTCTCAGCCTTGGGATCACGACTTCCAGCCGCCGCGAGTTCCGCATCCATCAAAGTTCGTCCCGTCGCCGCTAGGTAAACATCATCTAAACTCGGTCGAGATTGGGCAATACCAAAAATCGGTAAACCAGCGGAATTCAGCGATTGTTGGATGGTAATTAAAGCATCATTTTGCGGAGTGACTACCAAGTTGAGGGAATTTCCTTGAGCGTTATTAATAATCACTTCTTGAACAAACGACAAAGATTTCAGCAAATCTTTGGCTTTCTCGGCTTCCTCAACGGGTGAAAACTCGCGGATTCGTAAAGTGATGCGATCGCCCCCCACTTTATCTTTCAACTGAGAAGGTGTCCCACTGGCAATCACAACTCCACGGTCAATTATCGCCACCCTATCAGCCAAAGCGTCTATTTCTTCTAAATAATGGCTGGTAATCACTACCGTTGTTCCAGCTTCTCGCAACTTCCGCAAGAAATCCCATACCACGAAACGGCTTTCTATGTCAAGTCCTACCGTTGGCTCATCCAAAACCAAGACATCTGGTGCATGAAGTAATCCCGCTGCCAAGTCTAGGCGCTTGCGTAAGCCACCAGAATAAGTGCCAGTCTTTTTATCAGCATATTCCTGCAACCCGAGTAACTCCAACATGGTGTTCACTCGTTGTTTTGCCACTGCGCCAGGTAAGTGATAAAGTGCTGCTTGCAGTTGCAAGAGTTCGCGTCCAGTCAGTACTTTATCTGGAGCCACTTCCTGGGCGACATAACCTAGCCGTTTTCTTGCTGCCCTAGGGTTATTAATGACAGATATGCCAGATACTTCTATTTTACCCGCATCCGGTGTGGTCAGAGTACACAAAGAACGCAGGGTAGTGGTTTTTCCCGCTCCATTGGGACCAAGTAAACCAAAGATTTCCCCTGATTCTACCTTGAAGGAAACATCCTTCACGGCTTCAACCGTGCCGTAGCGCTTTTTTAAATTTTCAATTAAAACGGCGGCAGCCATGATAGTTTATCCTAACTATACAAATCTCAACAAAGTCTATCTTTATTGTAGTTGAGTGGTGTTAGGCGTGGCGATGGCACAAAGTAACGCAGCGTCTTAAAGGGCGATCGCCTGGGTACGAGTCAATACGGTTCAGTTAAGGTTGATGTGTAAAAAATCATGTGTGTAGAGACGAGAGGTGGCGCGTCTCTACATTCTGTTCCTGATAAGGATTCTGGTCTTATCACCAAGCGTATTGGGGTAAGACTCGCTTTATCTTATTGGTTAGGTTGCGCTGGGGAGATATTCACCAGGTAATTGAGTAAATCGCTTGGACTAGAGAAATCCAATAGCGCCTCAGCTAACTCGTCTAACTGAGTGATGGATAAACTCTGAATCTGCTGTTGTATCTCCGGTTCAATTGCACCAAACCGACGTATTAAAAGACGCAGTATGACTGCTACCTCTCCTTTTTGTAGACCTCTTTGTTCTCCCTGCTGCAATCCCTTTTGCAAAATGTCTTGATAAATCACAGATTCTTGCATAACTTCCTCTCTAAATAGCTGTGTAATCAAATTTTTTGGAAACCTCAAACCAGCTAGAACCTGTACGCAAGCTGATATATTCTGTCGTTCGTCCCTTTCCTCAATCATATCGACAGCAGCAGCGACTTGTTCTAACAAGTCCTGGGGTGAGTCGGTTCTCGCCAACGTCGCCAGTGGTAAGAGTGCGGGGTTAGCTAGCAGGGGTGTTGGATCTTCCTCCCACAGACGAATCACTCGATACTCATGTCTGGTTTTTCTGTCCACATATTGAGTGTTAAAGACAATTTCTGAGGAGGTGGCTTGTAAGAAAATCAACACTTGCTCAATGTCACACCAGTATTGTCGTTTCAATCTTGTGTAGTAATCAAGCATCCGAAAGTCGAGTGGCGGTGTGGATTTTGGTGAAGTTTGAAATTCTAAATGCAGGATTTGGTTGGAGATTTGCAGGAAGGTGACTGCATCAGCGCGGATTGGTTCTAGGTTGAGTTCGGTTTTCAGTACCTCGATATCTGAGGTGTCAGATGAGAGTAACCATCTGGCAAATTCGGCTGGGTAGTTTTCGGCAAGGTATTTGCAGGTGTTGTCGTAACTCAAGGGGGAATTGCCTACACAAAAATGTGGATTTTATGCTATTCTATGAATAATGGAAAAGGTGTGCGCAGGTAAACTCAGCTTCAGAACAGCGCAGTTGGTCGTAAAGAATATTTCAACAAGTAAATTATCGAATGAGAGTGGGGTGGGCATCTGGTTTTCCCAGTTTATAGGACGGGCTAGAAGCCATACGTGTCAACAATCACGTTCAAACGTTTATTCCACGTTGATTTACCCCACCCCTTAATCCCCTCCCCTTGTTAAGGGGAGGGGAGGTTTGCCTGGTTCCCAGCCTCAGGCTGGGAATGCCTAGTGGGAGGCTCTGCCTGCCTTACTTGCGTTGCCTGGTTCCCAGCCTTGCCTGGTTCCCAGCCTGAGGCTGGGAATGCCTATTGGGAGGCTCTGCCTGCCTTACTTGCGTTGCTAGGCGCTTCAACAGTTACCAGTTATCAGTTATCAGTTATCAGTTATCAGTTGTTCACTGTTCACTGTTCACTGTTCACTGTTTTAAGGGCATTTCCAGGTGGAACCACCGAAACGAGATTTTAGAAGGGTTTTGGGTTAAGTTGACACCAATGGTATGTAATCCCCCCAGTTTATAGGACGGGCAAGATGCCCATCCCACAAGAAAAAGTTGGATATTTTTTTATTTGGAAGTCCCTAAAATCTCAGCGACGAGTATCAGAATTTCGCTGACGAGTGTTGAAGACTCAGCCACGAGTGTTGAAGACTCAGCCACGAGTGTTGAAGACTCAGCGATGAGTGTTGAAGACTCAGCCACGAGTATTAAGGGATTTCCAACAAATAAATTATCCCCTAACAGTGGGGTGGGCATCTTGCCCGCCCAGTTTATAGGACGGGCTAGAAGCCATACGTGTCAACAATCACGTTAAAACGTTTATTCCACGTTGATTTACCCCACACGCCCTTCGGGTTCGCCAGTTCCCTACGGCGGGAAACCCGCCTTCAGGACTGGACTCACCAGTCGCCTGGGTCGGGAAACCCTCCTGCAGCGCTGGCTCCCCTTAATCCCCTCCCCAAGGCATCGGGGAGGGGAGGTTTTGGCGTTAGCCAAAGCCGGGGTGGGGTGAAGCAGCTTCGGGGTGGTAAGCATAAAGCCGTGATGTAACGTAATGACAAGGTTCTTGCCTTAGACACCTATGCCCTCCTCCCCTCTCTCAATTTGGAACAGAGGTGTCTGTAAGGGCGGGGTGAGGTGTAAGTCATGAATGCAACGCGCGTATTTTTCCGTAATCGCGGGCAAGGCGATTGAAGCATCATAATAATATTGTTATTTCTAACACCCGTGCCTGCCCATGAACGAACAGCGCCAGCAAGCCTATCTCGACTTGATTGAAAGACTGTTGAATTGTCCGAGTGGAGAAGAACCAGAGATTTTAGAGGCTAACCAAGATTTACTTGATGCTGACTTCTTGCTCATGCTGGAAGCTATGGCGGAGTATGAATCACAGGAGGGGAATGAAAATACAGCGAGTTGGTTGAGAAATCTGGCAAATCAGTTGAGGGAAGCGTTGAACCTCACCCCCCAACCCCCACGCCAGTCGCCTCAACGGGGGGAACCCCCGCACGGCGCTGGCTCCTCTCCGCAAGCAGAGAGGGGGGAGAATTATCCCCTTACCGCTGATGGAGAGGCGTTACAAGCGCATCTGCAATTCTTGATAGAGATACTGCAAACAACAGCAGAAAGCGAGGGTGACGCGCAGGTAGTTTACCCGTTGCTGGCAAACAACACACAATATCTCAATCTGAATTTAGCAGAACTCTTGCGGCGTTGGGCGACAAGTAAGCTGGCGGAAGTGGAGACAGATGAAGCACAATCCATCGCCGTAAATATTATCAATTTTAGTAATCGGATTCAGCAATTCCCCTTGGGTGACAAAGCCAGCAACATGGAAATTGCGATCGCTGGTTATGAAGTCGTGTTAACGGTGTTCACCCGCGAAGCGTTTCCCCAAGATTGGGCGATGACGCAAAATAATCTGGGGAATGCTTACTCCAACAGAATATTCGGGGAGAAAGCACAGAATATAGAACTTGCGATCACATCTTTCACCGCTGCATTGGAAGTAACAACCCGCCAAGCGTTTCCCCAAGATTGGGCGATGACGCAAAATAATCTGGGGAATGCTTACCTTTACAGAATATTCGGGGAGAAAGCACAGAATATAGAACTTGCGATCACATCTTTCACCGCTGCATTGGAAGTAACAACCCGCCAAGCGTTTCCCCAACTATGGGCGACGACGCAAATTAATCTGGGGAATGCTTACTCGGACAGAATATTCGGGGAGAAAGCACAGAATATAGAATTGGCGATCGCATCTTTCACCGCTGCATTGGAAGTAACAACCCGCCAAGCGTTTCCGCAAAAGCATGCTGAGACATCATTCAACCTGGGTATTGCTTACCAAGACGCACAACGGTTCACTGATGCTTACACGACTTTTAAATCTGCTATTGAAACAGTGGAGTTGTTGCGGGGGGAAATTGTTTCTGGCGATGAAAGCAAACGCAAGCAAGCGGAAGAATGGAACAAACTTTATCGTCGCATGGTAGAAGTTTGTCTGGAGTTGAAAAAATATAGCGAAGCAATTGAATATATTGAGCGTAGCAAAACCCGTAACTTGGTGGAACTCCTGTTTAGCCCTGACTTGTACCCCAAACTCGCCATATCTGAAGAATTTAAAAATCAACTCCAACAGCTACAGCAGGAAATCGAAGAAGAAAAGCGTCGTATAGAACAAGCAGAAAAATCTAATCTCCAAGATATTAATCGCACCCAGTTGAATCAGTTGCGACAAACGCGAGAACAACTCATAACAAAAATTATCGGCTTGAACCCCATCCGCTATGACGAGATTCACAATCTGCTAGATAACGAAACTGCGATCATCCAATTCTATATCTTTAATAATTGCCTTAATAATTGTTTTCGTGCTTTCATCATCACCCGCCATAAAGAACAACCAGAAATTTGGCAGTCGCAACCTCAAGACTTAGAAAAGTTGCAGAATTGGAGAGATGAATATCTCCAGCTTTACTCTGAGGAGAAAAAGCGCTGGCGATTTTACCTGAATGATAAACTGAGCAAACTTGCTGAGATTTTACATATACAAGAAATTCTTTCTCTTGTTCCACAAGAGTGCGAGAAAGTTATTTTAATTCCCCATCGTTACCTGCACCTACTCCCTCTCCATGCTTTACCCTTATCATCAGATGAATATCTCATAGACAAATTCCCTAAAGGCGTCAGTTATGCACCCAGCTGTCAACTTTGGCGCGTGACTCAAAACAAAGCTAAGAAATTATCTCATACTAAATTACCTCACCCCGCCCTAACGGGCACCCCTCTCCTTAGTAAGGAGAGGGGCGGGGGTGAGGTTTTGAACACAACTTGGTATGACTCACCATTCCGCCACTTATTCGCCATTCAAAACCCCACAGAGGATTTAGAATTCACCAATATCGAAGTCGAGACAATTGCTGCTGCATTTCACCCACGCCACATCCTGAAAAAAAGTGAAGCGACAGCACAAGCTTTGAAAGAATCACCAACCGCCGAAAATTTCCGCGATGCATCTTGGCTACATTTTTCTTGTCACGGCTACTTCAATTTTAACCTTCCTGAAAAATCCGCTTTACAGTTAGCCGCTTCTGAAATTTCTCCTCTCCCAGCAGATGCAGAAACCTCCCGCTATTTGCGAGTCTCTGACGACACAGAAATTGATTTAAAAAATTGTCTCACCCTAGAAGATATCTTCCAATTAAATTTACCTAACTGTCGTCTTGTCACCCTTTCTGCTTGCGAAACTGGCTTAGTTGACTATACCAATACCAGCGATGAATATATTGGTTTACCCAGTGGGTTTATCCGCGCCGGTGCAGCTAGTATCGTCAGTAGTTTATGGGCTGTCAATGACTTTTCCACTGCTTTGTTAATGATTAAATTTTATGAAAACCTGCAAACTGTAACTCAAAATGTGCCTTTTGCTCTTAACTCTGCGCAGCAGTGGTTTCGTCGAGTCACCCAACGAGAGTTACTGCAATGGCTTGATGGTAAAACAGATATGGAAGCTCAGCAAAAACAGAAAGTAAAAGAGAGATTAGAAGAATATAACCCAGAACATCGACCATTTGAACAGGCAGGTTTTTGGGCAGCTTTTTGTGCAATAGGAGAATAACCTCACCCCCCAACCCCCTCTCCGCAAGCAGAGAGGGGGAGTCAGGACTTGCTTTAATTTGGTAGGGTGCGTTATGGACATTAGTCCTAACGCACCGAAAATCAAGGATGGTGCGTTAGCCTGCGGCATAACACACCCTACTAGCTTTACTACAAAAAAACATATTGAGGTAAAAACTATGGAACCAGATAACATCATCGAAGCCTTTACCCAAGTCGTGAGAGAACAAGATTATGTGTTTTCTGACGATGCGATCGCCGATTTACCAACGCTGCAAAAAAATCTTGCTGCGCTCAAAGAAAATCTTAACTCACAGGCGATCGCAGAAACTATTCGTCAGTGGTACAAAAATCATAAATCTGTGATAGATGCCATGCTAGTTGAAGAACGAGAAATTAGTAAAGTCGCGAAGACGAAACCGCAAAGCCAAGAAAATACTCTGGAAAATCGTTACCGAGTTTTGCAAGAGGAAGTGCAAAAATTACAAGAGAGAAAGAAGGGAGATGATAAACCAAATTAATCTAGAGACGCGCTGAATGAAAGTATCTTTACTAGGGTGTGTTAAGGCGATGTCAGGATTTAAGAGTTTGAGTCATTGGCAATTTGCCTTAACGGACTAATTGATTGGTGCGTTACGACGCATTGAGATTTTTCTTCAAAATGATGTATACTCGTGCGTCGTAACACACCCTACAAGAATATTATCTTTTATTTATCAACTGGCTCTGAGATTCAAACCCAAGATGAAAATCTATGCTCCTAATATTCACCTCTTTGCTTTTCAGCTTTACAAGGGTGCAAATGTAGAACCCACTTCCGTGCAAGCTGATGATATTCAACTGTGGCAAGTTGCTGATAAAATAGTCCGCACCACTTTACATCAAGATTTACATCTCAGTCAGAAGATAAATATTCACAAGGAACCGGAAAGTCTCCGCGTTGATTTGCTCAAAGACTCAGAAGTCAAAGATGATAATTATGCTGTAGATGTAGAGGGTAAAATCTCCCTAGATGACAAGCAACAAGTCGTCATCAAAGGCTTTGCTCATCCCTTGCGACTTCATGACAGCTACGGTTTGTGGCTCAATTTACGTCGTCCAGAAAAAGAAGATGATGGTACACCAACGGATGATGTCGATACTGCTTTCTTAAGCAAGTTAAATCCAAATAATTGTTTCACCTTAGAAAAGAACAAATTCTTTCTCGGACAAACTTTATTAATAACCGCTTGGCTAACAGGCGCTAAAGATGAAAAATATCTTTATCAAATTGCTCAAGAGTGTCTGGAAGCAGTTTTTCCTAATCCATCTCAACGTCCGCCTTTTCATCGTCAAGGAGAGTTATTTGGTAGTCCTATTTTTGAATATGGTTTATTTAGCCAGTTAACTAACTACCAACACGTCCTCATCTGGTTATTCCGTGATGACAAGGCAGATGAGAATTTAAATCTATGTTATCAAGAATTGTTAGACTTGTTCTTCTTTCGCACCAAAATTATCAAAGCTTATCAAGACAGTCGCATCACTTATCACCATGTTGCTTCAGCTTATAAAGAGATAGAAGACACAATTGATAACTTGCCCAAAAAAGGTAAATACGATAAGGTGACAACAGACGAATTAAAAGACTTAAAAAATAAGTTAAAAGAACTACCGCAATTAGCTTTGAAATATACTCGTTTGCTGCGAAATTTAGAAGACTATCAAAATACAATCGCCATAAATGAGTCTAATTATTCAGAAAGATTGCAACAAATAAGTGGTATAATACAAAATGCTGACTTGGCGTTTTTCAAAACTTTCAGCCAGGACAATTCTCCTTTTTTCCAAAAACAAATTCAAGCTGATTTGGGATATTTCCGCCACGGTTCTACGTTGTTAGAGCAAGCTATATCCTCAATTCGCGGCATAGTAGAAATAGAACAAGCAGAACGCGATCGCTCTTTGGAAAACACCATTCAAGTAGTGGGTGTCGGCTTAGGTGCAGGTGCGATCGTCTCTGGGGTAGTCTCACAATATATCGACAAACCCTTTTCAGTCCCATATCTCAAGCACCCAGTTCCTCCGATGTTGTTATCATTCTTTTGGAGTCTTTTGGCTACCTTGTTTTTTGGCTGGCTGGCTTGGCTTGGGACTAAACTCAAGAAGTAGGTTTGGTAATGGTAGGTAGTTCATGGTATCTCTTACAAAATACTATTTTGTAAAAAAACCACAGATGGACACAGATGGACACAGATAATTTATCTGCGTTTATCTGCGTACATCTGCGGTTCTAAATATCCATTAACTACGGCAGTTTTCACTTATTGAAACCACATTTTTTAGCGTTCTTCTTTGCGTCTTTGCGTCTTTGCGCGAGATAAAAAAGGTCTACTTATATGAAAATAGCTGTAATCATGCTTTCACAATCACTCACTCTATTATTTGTTGGGTTTCACTATCGTTGAACCCAACCTACAGCTAATTTGTCAGAGGATTAGTAAACTGTACACCCTCTATGATTGCACCAATGTTGAAATCCTCACTGTAAACCTCTGAAATTTGATTGAGCCTTGCAGTTGCCCAAATTTGAGCATCCCAAAATCCAAAGTTATGAGCTTCAACGCCGCGAATTGCTTCTAAAGTAATTAGTCTGGTTACATCAACCACAGAACAAGCACTCATGTAATTACGTATCCGGGCGATCGCCTCACTTGGACTCAAAAGCTGTCTTTTTGCACGAGTTGTCGCCATGAAAAACTCACCCATCACTTGGGTACTAATCACAGCACGGTTCGTTTGAATTAGCCGATCAACAATTGCAATTGCTCGTTCCTGTTTTGTAGAGTCGAAAGGGTCATAAATGTAAACAAGAATATTAGTATCCAGCAAAATCCTACCGTTCATATAGGTCTTCTCTTTGCCAGTCTCGTCCTCCAGGTAGGGAAGGTCGATTTTTCATGCTGTTGATAAAGACTTTTTCTGCTTCCCAGGCGGCAATATTTGTTTGAGAAGTAGTCATAGAACCAATGTGTAGATCGATGGCTTGGCGAATAATTTCAGCTTCACTGACGCCTGTTTGTTGGGCAATTGTCTTCAGCAGATGTTCTTGATGGGGTTCGATATAAATTTGCTTACGGATTTTGCTTGGCACAATTTTAGCAAAATATAATGTATACATTATATTATACATTATATTGAATGAGTTATGTTAGTTTGCAAACATAAGAATGTAGGACTAGCCCTTTCAAGGTGACTCGTAAAATCTCTTCTTTTCTCTCTGCGCTCTCTGTGTCTCTGCGGTTTATTATAAGTTATTTATTTAACCACAGAGGCGCAGAGTACACAGAGTAAAGAGGTTAAAAAGGAGTTTTTTGACCAAAATTTTTACCCACCTTGAAAGGGTTGATCATAGTAGCTCCTAATAACTACTTTTCATACCCTGGATAGATTTCTATAATCTATCTTTATCAACTTGTTTTAAATTCGTTATAGTTTATACTGCATCTCTTGTACAGCTAGCTGTCGAATCGCAAAGTTTCTTTTTGCGGGATATATATATTGGTGTGTGTTTTGTGTCAAACAACGCAATTGGAACTGATAGCAAGCAGTAGCAGAGATAATTAATTGATAATAATTGATATAGATTTTAAAGCGCCGCCGCCATGCCGACTGAACAGTTAACGAAAGAAAGCGATAATCTGGATTTAAGACAGCTATTGAAAACTTTGGCAGCTGTCAAAAAAGGAGACTTTTCTGCCCGTATGCCAATAGACCAAACAGGCATGGCAGGAAAAATCGCTGATACGCTCAACGATATTATTGAACAAAATGAGCGGCTGACAGCAGAACTACATAGAATGAGTAATGTTGTTGGGAAAGACGGCAAAATTAGCGAACGCGCCTCTCTGGGAAATGTTCGTGGTTCATGGGCAGAATGTGTTGATTCTGTCAATACTCTAGTGACAGATTTAGTCCAGCCGACAGCGGAAACAGCGCGTGTGATCCGGGCTGTGGCAAATGGTGACTTATCTCAAACGATCGCCCCAGAAATTGAAGGTAGACCCCTGAAAGGGGAGTTTCTGCAAACTGCGGAAATGGTCAATACGATGGTAGGGCAGTTGAACTCGTTTGCATCTGAGGTGACACGAGTGGCGCGAGAGGTGGGAACCGAGGGCAAACTGGGCGTACAAGCGGAAGTTCGGGGTGTTGCGGGAACTTGGAAGGATTTGACCGACAACGTCAACTTGATGGCGGGGAATTTGACGGCGCAGGTGCGGAATATTGCTGAAGTGACGACAGCAGTGGCAAATGGCGACCTCTCCAAAAAGATTACTGTTAATGTTAACGGTGAAATTCTGGAGTTGAAAAACACCATCAACACAATGGTGGATCAACTGAACTCGTTTGCATCGGAAGTTACGCGGGTTGCCCGTGGGGTGGGAACCGAAGGCAAACTGGGTGTACAAGCGGAAGTTCGGGGTGTTGCAGGTACTTGGAAGGATTTGACGGATAGCGTCAACTTGATGGCGGGGAACTTAACGGCACAACTGCGCAATATTGCCGAAGTCACGACAGCAGTGGCAAATGGTGACCTTTCTAAGAAAATTACTGTTGATGTCAAAGGCGAAATTTTGGAGTTGAAGAACACCGTTAACATCATGGTGGATCAGCTCAATTCTTTTGCATCGGAAGTAACGCGGGTCGCCCGTGAGGTGGGTGCAGATGGTAAACTAGGCGGTCAAGCGGAAGTCCGGGGTGTTGCGGGAACTTGGAAGGATTTGACGGACAGTGTGAACTTCATGGCGGGTTCGTTGACTGCACAGGTGCGGAACATCGCGGAAGTGACGACGGCTGTGGCAAATGGTGACTTATCGAAGAAAATTACTGTTGATGTCAAAGGCGAAATTTTGGAGCTGAAAAACACCATCAATACGATGGTGGATCAGCTCAATTCTTTTGCTTCTGAGGTGACGCGGGTAGCCCGTGAAGTGGGAACCGAAGGAAAGCTGGGCGTACAAGCGGAAGTGCGAGGCGTTGCGGGAACTTGGAAGGATTTGACGGATAACGTCAACTTGATGGCGGGTTCCTTGACAGCGCAGGTGCGGAATATTGCTGAGGTTACCACAGCGATCGCCAACGGTGACCTCTCTAAGAAAATTACTGTTGATGTTAGAGGTGAAATTTGGGAGTTGAAGAACACCGTTAACATCATGGTGGATCAACTCAATTCGTTTGCATCTGAGGTGACGCGGGTAGCCCGTGAGGTGGGTGCAGATGGTAAACTAGGCGGTCAAGCGGAAGTCCGGGGTGTTGCGGGAACTTGGAAGGACTTGACGGACAGCGTGAATTTCATGGCAGGTTCCTTGACAGCACAGGTGCGGAACATCGCGGAAGTGACAACGGCTGTGGCAACAGGTGACTTATCGAAGAAAATTACTGTTGATGTGAAAGGCGAGATTCTGGAGTTGAAAAACACCATAAATACAATGGTGGATCAACTCAATTCCTTTGCGTCAGAGGTGACGCGGGTAGCCCGTGAGGTGGGAACCGAAGGTAAGTTGGGCGTACAAGCAGAAGTGCGAGGTGTGGCGGGAACTTGGAAAGACTTGACGGATAACGTCAACTTGATGGCGGGTTCGTTGACTTCACAAGTGCGGAACATCGCGGAAGTGACGACGGCTGTGGCAAATGGTGACCTCTCGAAGAAAATTACTGTTGATGTCAAAGGCGAAATTTTGGAGTTGAAGAATACCATCAACACGATGGTGGATCAACTGAGTTCCTTCGCGTCGGAGGTGACACGAGTCGCGCGTGAGGTCGGTAGTGAGGGCAAGCTGGGTGTACAAGCCGATGTGAAAGGCGTTGCTGGTACTTGGAAGGACTTGACTGACAGCGTCAACTTCATGGCGGGTTCCTTGACGGCGCAGGTGCGAAATATTGCCGACGTGACAACAGCGATCGCCAACGGTGACCTTTCTAAGAAAATCACTGTGCAAGTCAAAGGCGAAATTTTGGAGTTGAAAAACACCATCAATATCATGGTGGATCAACTCAATTCGTTTGCATCAGAGGTGACGCGGGTTGCCCGTGAAGTGGGTTCTGAAGGTAAGCTGGGTGTACAAGCAGATGTGCGTGGTGTTGCCGGAACTTGGAAAGATTTGACCGACAGCGTCAACTTCATGGCGGGTTCGTTGACGGCACAGGTGCGGAACATTGCCACAGTCACCACGGCGGTGGCAACTGGCGACCTTTCTAAGAAAATCACCGTTGATGTCAAAGGGGAAATTCTGGAACTCAAGAACACCATCAACACGATGGTGGATCAGCTAAACTCCTTCGCATCAGAGGTGACGCGAGTTGCCCGTGAAGTGGGAACTGAAGGTAAGCTGGGCGTCCAAGCGGAAGTCCGGGGAGTTGCGGGAACTTGGAAGGACTTAACCGACAGTGTGAATTCGATGGCGGGTTCGTTGACGGCACAGGTGCGGAACATTGCCGAAGTGACGACGGCGGTGGCAAACGGCGACCTTTCTAAGAAAATTACTGTTGATGTCAAAGGTGAAATTCTGGAGTTGAAGAACACTATCAATACGATGGTGGATCAACTCAACTCGTTTGCATCCGAGGTGACGCGAGTTGCCCGTGAGGTGGGAACCGAAGGTAAGTTAGGTGTGCAAGCTTATGTCAGAGGTGTTGCCGGTACGTGGAAAGATTTGACCGACAACTTCAACTTGATGGCAGGTAACTTGACGGCACAACTGCGGAACATTGCCGAAGTGACGAAGGCGGTGGCAAACGGTGACTTATCGAAGAAAATCACCGTTGATGTCAAAGGCGAAATTTTGGAGTTGAAGAACACCATCAATACAATGGTGGATCAGCTAAGTTCCTTTGCATCAGAGGTGACGCGAGTTGCCCGTGAAGTGGGAACCGAAGGTAAATTGGGCGGACAAGCCGACGTGAAAGGTGTTGCCGGTACTTGGAAAGATTTGACCGACAACGTGAACTCGATGGCGAGTAACTTAACGGCACAAGTGCGAGGCATTGCCAAAGTGGTGACAGCAGTTGCCAATGGTGACTTGAAGCGGAAATTGATGCTGGATGCCAAAGGAGAAATTGAAACTTTGGCAGAAACAATCAACGAAATGATTGACACTCTGGCGACATTTGCCAACCAAGTCACCACCGTGGCGCGTGAGGTGGGTATTGAAGGTAAGTTGGGCGGACAAGCCAAAGTGCCAGGGGCGGCGGGAACTTGGAAAGATTTGACCGACAACGTCAACGAACTGGCTGCTACTCTCACCACTCAGTTGCGGGCGATCGCCGAAGTGGCAACTGCTGTTACCAAAGGCGACTTAACGCGTTCGATTGCTGTGGAAGCAGAAGGTGAAGTTGCCATCCTGAAAGACAACATCAACCAGATGATTGCCAACCTGCGGGAGACAACGCAGAAAAACACTGAACAAGACTGGTTGAAAACCAACCTCGCCAAGTTTACCCGGATGCTTCAAGGTCAGCGTGACCTAGAAACCGTATCTAAACTGATTCTCTCAGAGTTAGCACCGTTGGTGGGAGCTTCTCACGGCGTTTTCTACATCATCGAAACCACAGAAGAAGTCCCGTACTTGAAGTTACTCAGTAGCTACGCTTACCGCGAACGTAAGCATCTTGCTAACCGCTTTTACTTGGGTGAAGGCTTGGTGGGACAATCCGCTTTGGAAAAAGAACGCATTCTGCTGACAGAAGTACCGCACGACTATATCAAGATTAGTTCTGGCTTAGGCGAATTTACACCGCTGAATGTCGTTGTTTTACCAGTACTCTTTGAAGGACAAGTCACAGCAGTTATTGAACTTGCTTCATTCCGACGCTTTAACGAAATTCACCTGACATTCTTCGACCAACTTACCGAAAGTATCGCGATTGTGTTGAACACGATCGCCGCTAGTATGCGTACTGAAGAGTTACTCAAACAGTCGCAGTCTTTGGCACACGAGTTGCAAAGTCAACAAAACGAACTCCGGGAAACCAACCAGCGCTTAGAACAACAGGCTCAATCGCTCAAAGCCTCCGAGGATTTACTGAAGAAACAGCAAGAAGAGTTACAAGAAACCAACGCCGAACTCGAAGAAAGGTCAGAGTTATTAGCTTTACAAAACAAAGAAGTCGAGCGCAAAAATCAAGAAATTGAAAAGGCAAGCCGAGAATTAGAAGAGAAAGCAGAACAACTGGCGCTTTCATCAAAATACAAGTCAGAATTTCTCGCGAATATGTCGCATGAATTGCGGACACCGCTGAACAGCTTGTTAATTTTGGCGAAATTGCTATCAGATAATGTGGAGAATAACCTCTCTGCTAAACAAGTCGAGTATAGCCGTACGATTTACTCAGCAGGCAACGACTTGTTAACGCTGATTAATGACATTTTGGACTTAGCAAAAATTGAATCTGGAACGATGTCGATTGACATAGACCAGATGTTGTTTACAGAATTGCAAGAACACATTGAGCGCACTTTTAGGCAAGTTGCTATTGACAAAGGACTCAATTTCAGCATTGACTGTGCTGCTGATCTGCCGAGAAGTATCCACACTGATGCAAAACGCTTACAACAAGTCTTGAAGAATCTGCTTGCGAATGCTTTTAAATTTACAGAACGTGGAGAAGTGCGTTTGCACGTCTTTGTGGCAACGCAAGGGTGGAGTCCCGATCATGGAACTTTGAGGCACGCTCAAACTGTAATCGCCTTCGCAGTCAGCGATACAGGAATTGGCATTGCCCCTGAAAAGCAAAGAATTATTTTCGAGGCGTTTCAACAAGCTGATGGTACCACAAGCCGCAAGTATGGTGGTACGGGGTTAGGCTTATCAATAAGCCGCGAAATCACCCGTCTTCTTTGTGGAGAAATTAAACTAACGAGCCGTGTTGGGCAAGGGAGTACGTTTACACTTTACTTACCCCAGTCACTTGGGTATCATCAAGAAATGGGAACATGGGAAGATAAGCAGAGGATTTCACCACATCAGCCCACCACAGCACTTCGTCAAACACCCCAACCTTTGCTAAGCCCTATGCCTTCTCCTGACGGAGACGGTACGCGTGCCTCGCGAAGCGAGGAGCTTACGCTAAGGCGCAGCCTGTCCGCAGGACTTACAGCAAACCAGCAGCGAACTAGCACGCCAAGCGAGACACCGATTGCGCAAAACGCACCGCAAGCATACGCGGACTCTAGCCCCGAAGAAGCCGAACTGACAACAAGCCCCAACACCATATCACCAGAGCAAGTCACCACTTCTTTGCTTGATGACAGAGGCAATATCCAAGAGGGCGATCGCGTACTTCTGATTGTCGAAGATGACGTTCATTTTGCTCGTATCCTTTTAGATATGACGCGGGAACAAGGATTTAAGGGCATTGTCGCTCATAGTGGTAGTGCGGGTTTAGCGCTGGCAAAACAATTTCAGCCTTCAGCGATCATCTTAGATATCCGCTTACCAGGAATGGATGGTTGGACAGTACTGGATCGCCTGAAGCATGACCCAAGTACCCGTCACATCCCAGTCCATATTATGACAGTTGAGGAGGGACGACAGCGCGGATTGCAACTAGGCGCAATTGCTTATATCCAAAAGCCGGTTAGTGGTGAGGCGTTGCATCAAGCATTAACCAAAATCAAAGGTTTCGTCGAACGCCGGGTGAAAAATCTGCTCGTCGTGGAAGACGACGAGAATCAACGGCACAGCATTGTGGAATTGATTGGCAACACCGATGTTGCCACCACTGCTGTCCGTACCGGTGCCGAGGCGCTAGAAGCCATACAAAATGGGTATTTTGATTGTGTCGTTCTCGATTTGGGTTTGCCCGACATGAGCGGGTTTGAACTGATCGAAAAAATCAAACAACAACCCAATGGTGAAGCACTACCAATTATCGTCTATACTGCCAGAGAGTTGAATAGAGCAGAAGACACTCAACTCAGGCGCTTAGCAGAGACGATTATTATTAAAGATGTGCGCTCTCCAGAACGTCTGCTTGATGAAACAGCTTTGTTCCTGCATAGAGTTCAGGCAAATATGCCTGCCCCCAAGCGACAAATTCTAGAACAGTTGCATTCCACTGACTCAGTACTTGTGGGTAAAAAAGTTCTGATTGTAGATGACGATGTCCGTAATATCTTTGCCCTCACAAGTATGCTAGAGCGTTATCAAATGCAGGTCTTATATGCCGAAAATGGCAGAGATGGCATCGAAGTTTTGCAAAATACACCTGATATTGATGTGGTTTTGATGGATGTGATGATGCCAGAAATGGATGGTTATGAAACAACCCGCCAAATCCGACAGAACAATCAATTTAAATCCCTGCCGATTATTGCACTGACCGCAAAGGCAATGCAAGGCGACAGAGAAAAGTGTATTGAAGCAGGTGCATCAGACTACATCACCAAACCTGTAGATATCGAACAGTTGCTTTCATTGTTGCGGGTGTGGTTATTTCGGTAGGAATAACTTCAACATCTACAAAGCTAATTTGTGATCAATGCAGTAGCACTTTATGACGAGCTATATAGAGACGTAGCGTGCTACGTCTCTATGGACTCAACCGAGAACCGCTATAGTTATGATTTCCACGTTGAGTGCACCCCACCCCGCGTTTATCTGCGCTTAGGCTCCCCTCCCCGCTGGCGGGGAGGGGATAAAGGGGTGGGGTTCTTCAGGAATGATAAGTAATCAACCGAACCTGATATAAGTCCGGTTAATTACAGAAAACCTTTGTAACTAACCTTTGTAACTAAACGGTATTGATCCTGCTGGAATCAAAGCATTAGCGTTAACATCCTGTACTTGCGCAAACAAAGTTCCCGTATTCCTATCTTGAGTTAGAGTTTGGTTACTTATTTGAGTTTGAGGGGCTGGTAATATCTCAAACATTGTGTCGAAACCTGTAACAACTTTGTCGTTGCTGAGTTGAAGGTTTTTAATCCAGTCAGCGTTTGCACCTTCACCAACTACGAAACCCTCACCTTTAGGAGTGGCTGAGAGCGTGTTGTTGTCTACACCACCGTTAAGCAGCCAATCATTACCTTGATTGGCTATGATGTTCTCACCAGTTCCTTGAGTGTTAGAACCAGATTCAGGTGTAGGTTCAGAAATAGAGGTGGATGTTGGGGCAGGTGCTGATTGGGCTACAATCTCTGAGTTAGATGTAGAGCCTGGTATCTTGCTAATCGGGTTTGTATCACCACTACCAAAGTCCTGAACCCAATAGTTGTTATAAAAACCAACCCCGATATCAGTATATTGGGACTTGAGGATATTAGCTCGGTGTCCGGAGCTATTCATCCAACCTTTTACAACCTGTTCAGGTGTTCTTTGACCTGCAGCTATATTCTCTCCCATGATTCGAGCTTCATAGCCAACTGCCTCAGCTCGATCCCAAGCTTTAGAGCCATCTGGTCCTGTATGACTCAAGACACGACGTTTTGACATCTCTTCAGCATATTTGTCTGCAGCATAGTTCAACTCAGCATTTGCTTTCAGAGGTGAAAGACCATTCTTAGCTCGTTCTTGGTTAGTGAGTTCAAAGACTTGCTGCTCGAATGTCTTGTTGTTTGATGATTCCATGAATCCGTCCTCCTAAAGATTTGTTCAGATGAATTCAGCAGGGATAACAATTCTGCTGCAACTTTTGGTAGAAGCAAACCTGAGGAGCGCGACTCCCTTTCCACGCAAAGATTACCCATGATGGTAGCTTTCGGGAGCACTTGGGTTGCAGGGCGAGAGAAAATAGGAAATTTTACACTTTTATCGGCAAGGAACATCCTAGGATTTGTGGTCTAATCATTGAATCCTGGATCCATCAGATTTACAGATACGTTCTACAAAACACCCCGCATCCTCAAACAAAATGGAAACCTTTGTTGACGTAAAAGGTTAACTTGCAAGGGTATTTTGTAGTTATCGGAACCGCATACACTCAGAGCGGTTTGCTACTTTGCTTGATTGACAATTAAGCAAGTAGAAGCAAGCATCTCAATAAAAAAATGAGATACTTGCAAAATCTAGGGATTTGGATGCAAACCTGTATACGTACGTTGTATGGCGTATTTGCTTTAGAAGAAGTATATCAACTTGAGCGATTTTTGTATATATAAAAAATCGAAAATAGTTCTTCTGATTGAAAGATAAGTTAAAGTATTACCTTTATGACGTCTAGTCCTGCATATATGAAGTAAAGCTATCAAAACAAGCTGTTTCAGCAAAAATCATGCCGTTTAGTATGTTAAAATTTTCATCAACGTGAGGAAATTAACAATAATGTTTTTATACTAAAAAAATCATCAAATTAAGTAATAATATTGAAATTAATTTTCTACAATTGTAAAAAATTAATCAAAAATCGCAAGTGCAATTTTTAAGTGGCTTACAGCGCCCTTCACATGATTAGACCACAAATCGTAGGGTGGAGAGAAGTCCTGCAGGCGGGTTTCCCGCCGTAGGGAACTTCGGGGCATTGCCCGTAAAAGCTCATTTGGTGGACATTTGACATATTCGTGAGCAATGCCCACCTTATAGAAAACCGCTGTAAACACAGTTAAAGTAGGGGCACAAGGCATTGTCTTGTGCCCCTACCATGTAGTCCATGCAATTGAGAACCGCTATACGTGGGCAAGTAAAATTTTTCAAATGATAATACCTCACAACCAAACAAAAGTTAACACCAAAGTCCTACCAGGTGTGGTAAAAGATTGGTCTGCTCGCAAAAGTTGGCTACAAACATTATTAAGTGCTTTCACCTTCGGAATCCTCTCCAGTATTACCACGACAACTCCGGTACTAGGAGCAGAGGGAATTGAATTCTTCTATCCTCCGTTTGGTGAGTTTTCTATCTCCACAGCTTCCTTAGAAGTGTTTGCCAAAGAAGGTAAGATTACTAAAGAATTTTCCTTCTATGCTAATCGTGTCCCACCACAGCAGTTGGCACAACTGCGAAACTTCCTCCAGACAAGGTTTAATGTTACCCCCACCCTAGTCTCTCAATTCACCTACTCAGCCATTGGTGAAAACTTGCTGAAACGTCTGGGCGAATTGCTACTTACAGAAGCTAGACAAAGTGGTTTCTACGCTCTACGTTCTGCGCTCATCTTGGCTGCTGCTGACTCAGAAGGCTTAACTGTTGTGAATGTACTCCGTCGGTATCCGAGCCCAACTGTCAGGCTGAATTTGAGCGAAACCCAAGGAATTATCGCTAACTTGTCAGAACTCCTTCAGAAAAGAGATGCAGTTGTTGTTGTACTCAAACAAATAGCAGAAACAGAAGCAGCAAATCAGGCAAGCACTGTTTTTTCAAAACAGCCAGACTTACGACGTGCAGGTTCTTTTCGCTTCTCAAAACAAACCCTGACTCTCAATGATAACTCTCGAAGTCGGCGTTTTGAGGCTGATTTATATCTACCTCAAACAGTAACGAAAACTCAAAATACCCAAAAGCCTCCTTTCCCCGTGATCGTGATTTCTCACGGCGTAGCGGAAGACCGGGAGACATTTGCTTACGTGGCTCAGCATTTAGCTTCTTATGGCTTTGCAGTTGCTCTCCTCGAACATCCTGGGAGTGATGCTAAGAAATTTGAGCAATACTTTGCTGGTTTGGCTGGTCCACCACAACCTACAGAGTTAATTAATCGTCCATTGGATGTCACGTTTCTCTTGGATGAACTCCAGCGTCTTTCTGAGACTAACCCCACCTTTAAAGGACAACTGAATTTGCAACAGGTAGGCGCAATTGGTCATTCTTTAGGAGGATATACTGTTCTCACCTCGGCGGGAGCAACAATTAATTTTGAGCAAATCCGTAAAGATTGTTATCCCAATCGTTCTTTGAATTTATCAGTTTTCTTACAATGCCGAGCTGGTGAGCTGCAAGCTGATAACTATCCCCTACAAGACCAAAGGATTAAAGCAGTGATGGCACTCAATCCCTTGGGTAGTACGATTTTAGGACAAGAGGGATTTCACCAAATCCAAGTTCCTGCGATGCTGGTTGGAGCTAGTCAAGATATTTTTACGCCAGCTGTACCCGAACAGATTCGTCCGTTTACCTGGCTGCAAACTCAAAATAAGTACCTTGTCTTAATCGAGAACGGAACGCATTTCTCTACTGTGGACAAAATAAATCCTAATACGGGACTTTTACCTGTTCCCCCGAGTTTAATTGGTCCAGATCCGGCGATCGCTCACTCCTATGTCAACGCTCTTAGCTTGGTATTCTTCCAAACTCATTTGATCAATCAACAGCAATATCGCCCTTATCTGAGCGCATCCTACGCCAAATTTATTAGCCAAGCACCGTTAAACTTGAGTCTGGTACAGTCTTTTACAGCCGAACAGTTTGCCCAGATATTTAATGGGACGTATCCACAGTCAGGCACCTCTTCCAAAAGTCAACCAACCTTAAACACGCCCTAGCACCGCTGCGCGGAAGTCAAAAGTCAAAAGTCAAAAGTCAAAAAGCTTATGATGTAAACTTTTCGTTGATTTGGAATGGTAGCTTTATTTCCGCCGTAACGTACTAGTCACAATAACTCAACTTTTAGCTCACTCTACCTCAAGTTGAGCTGCCGTCACTGCATCAAAAGCAAAAGCCAAAACTAGAGGCATTGGACATTTGAGCAAATAGGTAGACATCACAGCTACAAGTGTGCCAATAACTGCTGATATCGACCAGAATTTTTCCTCATATGTGAGTCCCTTTTGAGCTTTAATCAATTTGAGAGTGTGAGTCGGAATTGGCTCAGGCATGACTGCTCCTGGAGGAAATGCCCAGTAGTTGTTACACCGCTCCTCAAAGAGATCTGTCCAGCCATTTTCTAGGCACCATTCCTCAATCCATTCATTACGATAATGCTTCATATTGGGGCTAGGAAGTTGAATTGGCATAATGTTTAGAACCTGAATAGAAATTACTTGCGCTCTTTTTGACTAGTCAACCAATTGGTATAGAACTAAAGATTATTCACTAATTGTGAAGCTTTGTTAAGAGTCTGAAACACCTGTAATAGAGTTCAATTGCTGCTTTGCTCAATTCACAGGCTAACAGTATTTACCCTATTCTTGCATTAAAAGAAAATAAATTTGGCTTGGAAATTTGAAATGCAATAATTCTAAACAAATCAGTGATTGCTCTAAAAACAGATATGGTGGGTTTCAATTGCATAGAATACCTTTTGAAAAAACCCAGAATGCTTCCTGATTGGTGAGTTCTGAGTTCTCGCTCTTGTTAGATATACTTCACAAATTGGAAAATGGCTGCTTTAAAGCTTTAGCTAAGTAGGTAGAAGAAACAGAACTACTTTAAGAAATATAAACTCTAAATCAATAGATATAAAAAAATGTGACAAAAACAAAGCCACCAGAAATAGAGCGTCTATATAGCGCTTCGAGTAATGGTTTTTGCTTAACAATGCAAAGAAATAGAACAGAGGAGTCAGGGCATTCCCAAGTCAGTATTTCTACCCTGGGCTAGTAGCTTAACAAAGAGTATTAACAGGTAGAAGCTGCTTTGCAATGACAATATCCAAGGAGACAGCATGCCTAATGCCGACTTTCAGAATAATCGACCATTGATTCTTGTTGTAGATAATGAAAAAGCTTTTCGCTTGGTGCTACAGCGAGCTGTGTGATTCCTTGTGCCAAACTATCTGCATCCGATCTCCTGACAATAGCCGACTCATCTGTTGATCAGGCAAAGCAAGAAGAATGCGATCGCATGATTGCGGGGCGTAGCCCCGAAGCGCTTTTGTGCCGATCTTGGGGGGCGATGCTTCCTCTAGAACCCACCCAAAGGGCGATGGCGGTTTGCGCCCACCCCTGCAAGGCGATTGCGCGGAGCGCAGTGCCCGCGCATGGCGATCGCGTTGTGATTCTATCACTCTAAAGTCTTGTAACATAGTGGTGCTAAGCTTAAAGGCAACATCTAAACACCAAACTGGCTATCCAATATGTTTTGGCAGCGATTGGCGGCTGTACTTTCGCTCATAAGTGTCTTCTTTTGTGCCTCCCCTGCACTGGCAGACTGGACTCATCCTATGTCATTTAGTAATGCAGACTTGACAAATCGCGATTTTTCTGGTCAAAGTTTGCAAGCAGCAGAGTTTTCTAACGCTAATATGGAACTGACTAACTTCACGGGCGCTGACTTGCGAGGAGCAGTTTTGAGCGCTTCTGTGATGACGAAATCGAATTTGCACGGAGCAGATTTAACAAATGCAATGGTAGATCAGGTAAACTTAACAGGGGCAGATTTGAGCGATGCTGTTTTAAAAGAAGCCCTCTTGTTCCGCGCTATATTCAATAATGTAAATATTACTGGTGCAGATTTTACTGACGCAATTCTAGATAAAGCGCAAATTAAGGAACTGTGCCAAAAAGCAAGTGGCGTAAACTCTAAAACTAACGTGGAAACTCGTAATTCCTTGGGGTGTCGATGAAGCGTGTTGGTGTCATTGGTGGCGGACAATTGGCATGGATGATGGGAGATGCCGCAAAGAAGTTGGGAGTAGAATTGGTGGTACAAACTCCTAGCATGAACGATCCAGCTGTATCTATATCAGTAGACAACATTTTAGCCTCAGTCGATGATGCTAACGCTACGGCTGAACTCGCTCAGAAATGCGATGTCATCACCTTTGAAAACGAGTTTGTTGACATAAAAGCTTTATCAAAGTTGGCACAACAAGGCGTTTGCTTCCGCCCTCAACTCGAAGCTTTGACTCCGCTTTTAGATAAATATCACCAACGCTGCTATTTACGGGATGTGGGTTTACCCGTTCCTCGATTTGTCGCCCTAGACTTGGCTTTTGCTGATGATGCGACTTTCAACCAACTGGGCTTTCCTGTGGTTCTCAAAACCCGACGCCACGGTTATGACGGTCAGGGGACTTTTATAATCAAGGAAATAGAAAGTTTAAAGCAAAAATTAGAATTTCATAACATAAATGAAAGTCAAAATATTTTTCTTCTAGAAGAATTTATTCCTTTTGAACGGGAATTAGCAGTGATTGCGGCGCGTTCTTTTCGTGGCGAGGTAGTCATTTACCCAGTTGTAGAAACCCAGCAGGAAGAACAGGTGTGCCGTCGAGTTATTGCACCTGCTGATATTTCACCAAACGTGGCTGTTGAAATAGAAAAGATTGCCCGCACTTTACTAAATAGTCTCCAAGCTGTGGGAGTTTTTGGCATAGAGTTATTCCTTACGGCAGATGACAAAGTGCTGGTCAATGAAATTGCACCGCGCACTCACAACTCAGGGCATTTCTCTATAGATGCCTGCGTGACTTCTCAATTTGAGCAGCATCTGCGAGCAGTTTGTGGTATGGAGTTAGGTAACACTGCTATGATTTGCCCTAGTGCTGTTATGGTTAACCTCTTGGGGTATGAAGTTTCCGAGAGTGATTATATGAGCAAGCGCCAGCAAATAGAGCAAATTCCTCAAGCACGCGTCCACTGGTACGGTAAAACTCAATCGCGTCCTGGGCGCAAGCTAGGACACGTTACCGTTTTACTCGATAGTCACAATCAGGAGCAGGCGATGCTTGCCATTGCCCGAAATATAGAATCTATCTGGTATCCGAATTAAATCTGCCAAAAATTTTCATCTGGGGACACACAACCGATTTTTGAAAGCTATAATAGTTTTGTTGCACTGCAACGTTGGTGACTGCCATAAAGTTTTTTGATCTATGTCCGAAAAGAAAAGGGAACCAAACAATTCTCGTGGCAGTAGACCGGGCTAAGTACCCGGAAACTTTAAACGAGAGACATCGGTACCCACCTGGTTTATCCAGGTCATAAACTTAGGTAAAACGGCGTTGCGGTGGACTAAAATATAGAGCTCCCTTGGTCAATTAGAACATGGGAGCTTTAATTTTAAAAATGAGTCAAAAATGTAATACATAAACAAACTTCATGTGCATTTGTGCAACTCTACACATTCATAAGCTTGTTTTAGACTTCATAATTTATAAATAATGTTCCCATCTTATCAAAAAAAATCTGTGTAAAGTCATCCTAATTAAGATACCAATAAGAGTTAAAATCGCAACAATTAAGCGAAATTTTGGTTAAAGCTGTACAAAATTGTTAAAAAACCTGATGAATGCCGCGTTTCCAGCCTCGGTTTTCCAACTAAACAACGGTTTAACTTTGATTCATCAAGAAATTCCTACTACCCCTGTAGTTGTGGCAGATGTTTGGGTACGTGCAGGTGCGCACTTAGAAAAAGAACCGTGCTTCGGTATGGCTCACTTTTTAGAACACATGATTTTTAAAGGGACTGCGACACTAGCGCCAGGGGTATTTGATCAAAAGATTGAAAATCGAGGTGGAGTAACCAATGCGGCGACGAGCCACGATTACGCCCATTACTCTCTCACCACAGCAGCGGTGCATCTAGAAGATACTTTGCCCCATTTGGGAGAGTTGCTACTTAATGCGGCAATACCAGAAGATGAATTTAGCCGCGAACGGGATGTTGTGCTAGAGGAAATTCGTCAAGCACATGATGATCCAGATTGGATAGGATTTCACGCTCTGATATCTAGCGTCTACCAACATCATCCTTATGGACGTTCCGTGTTGGGTAGTGAGCAAGAATTAATGCAGCAATCTCCAGAACTCATGCGCTGTTTTCACCGCAATCACTACCAACCAGAAAATATGACGGTGGTGATTGTGGGCGGAATAGCTGAAGAATCTGCTGTGAAATTAGTCAGCCGAACATTTGTTGATTTTGGCGATTGCCTTGGGCACTGCGCTTTGCGCAATCGCTGCTGTGATTGTCCGGAAAAAAAAGAAGTGACACCAGTGATAGCTGGAATTCGCCGTCAAGAACTTCATTTACCTCGTTTAGAACAGGCGCGGTTGTTAATGGCGTGGACAGGACCTGGAGTGGAACAACTTTGCACTTCCTATGGTTTAGATTTGTTGTCTGTATTACTTGCAGAAGGGCGAACTTCCCGTTTAGTGCGCGATTTGCGGGAAGAGCAGCAATTGGTACAGGGTATTTGCAGTAATTTTTCACTGCAACGAGACGCAAGTTTATTTACAATTACAGCCTGGTTAGAACCAGAAAATGTAGAACGTGTGGAATCGTTAATTCGCCTTCACTTGAATGATTTAATATCCAATCCAATAAGTGAGCAGGAACTAACACGCTGTCAACGGTTGCTGTGTAACGATTATGCGTTCTCAACCGAGACACCAAATCAACTTGCAGGGCTTTATGGATACTATAACACCATCGCCCAAGCTGAATTATCAGTGACTTATCCCTGGCAAATTCAATCTTATAGTGCAAAAAAACTGCAAGAATTAGCACAAGAGTATCTTTCACCCAATCATTACGCGGTTACAGTACTCAAACCCTGTTAGTCATGAGTCATTCGTCATGAGTTATTAGTATCAAAAATAAACAAATGACAAAAGACCGCCCGTAGGGGAACCGTAAACCCTGCGGACAGGCTATGAATTACGCGTAGCGTCTCCGACGGGACAAGGAAAGGTAGGACAAATAACAAATGACAAAGGACAAATGACAAATGACAACATCTGTGCAAAAATCGCATATCCATCGCACTGTATTGAACAATGGCATTGTGGTGCTGGTGGCAGAAAATCCGGCGGCGGATATTATTGCAGCGCGGATTTTTATCCGGGCTGGGAGTTGTTATGAAAACCAGGAGCAAGCTGGGTTAGCACATTTGCTATCAGCGGTACTTACGAAAGGCTGCGAGGGGCTTTCGAGTTTGAAGATTGCAGAACAAGTCGAGTCTGTTGGGGCGAGTTTGAGCGCAGATACTGCTACTGATTATTTTTTGCTGTCGTTGAAGACAGTTACATCTGATTTTGCCGAAATTTTGAGTTTGGCATCACGGATTTTGCGATCGCCAACATTTCCAGAAACAGAGGTAGAACTAGAACGGCGTATTGCTCTACAAGATATTCGCTCGCAACAAGAGCAGCCGTTTACCATTGCCTTTGACCAATTGCGGGATGCAATGTATCAAAATCATCCTTATGCAAGGTCGGTATTGGGAAATGAAGCCACAATGAGCCGCTTAACTCGGAAAGACTTAGTCGAGTATCATCAAACTTATTTCCGTCCAGATCATGTCGTGATTAGTATTGCTGGACGAATCACACCAGAAAATGCGATCGCTCTTGTGGAAAGAGTTTTTGGAGATTGGCAACACGCAACTCAGCCGCTGCAAAAACTAGATTTACCAGAACTCAACGTTGAACCCCAAATCAAAATTAAGCCCCAACAGACACAGCAGTCCATCGTCATGTTAGGTTACTTGGGACCATCTGTCCTATCTGCTGATTACGCTGCATTGAAGTTGCTCTCTACTTACTTGGGAAATGGTCTTTCCAGTCGGTTGTTTGTGGAATTGCGCGAAAAACGCGGCTTGGCTTACGAAGTCTCAGCATTTTACCCCACACGGCTCTTTCCAGCATCATTTGTTGTTTACATGGGTACAGCACCAGAAAATACCCAGCTAGCCCTTTTTGGTTTGCAGACAGAAGTTGACTTACTCTCCACAGCGCAGCTAGAGGAAGATGCACTGCAAGCGGCTAAAAACAAAATACTAGGGCAGTACGCCTTGGGGAAACAAACCAACGCGCAAATAGCCCAGATATATGGTTGGTATGAAATTTTGGGACTAGGAATTGATTTTGATCGGAACTTTCAGGAAACAATTACCTCAGTTACTGCTCTTGATGCAATGACAGCTGCTTCCCGATATTTACGGGAACCTTATGTGTCATTAGTAGGTCAAGAGGAAGCGGTGAATAGTGCAATTGTATATTTCAATTCTTAATACAGATTTAGAATACCGCAACTATAGCAACTATAATAGTTGCATTATACACCAATTACCGATAAGTATATTAGCATGAGATTACCCAGGGGCAATTTTCCATGAAAGGCAGCATGAAAATAAGTATCTTGAGTGGCTTAGGGTTTCTCAACCCGTCCGTAAATTGCTGTGCAATAAAAAGGGAGCAGAGGTATAAATCTTTGTTAGGGGTTGAAATACTGCTGTACTGTGCTGTGTCTGGGTTCCTTGGCTTCTTTGCTACAGCATCGCTTGCAGCTCAACCACAACAAATCGCACAGACAACTTCGCCCGAAGCCATCAACCGCCCGACTCTCCAAGTTGGTAGCAAAGGAGAGCGTGTCACGGAACTTCAAGCAGCTTTAAAACTTTTGGGCTACTACACAGGGACAGTAGATGGAGTTTATAACGAAAGTACTGTCCTCGCTGTTTCCCGCTTTCAGGAAGCTGCAGGTTTGAAAGCAGATGGTGTTGTTGACGCAACGACTTGGCAAAAGCTTTTTCCAAACGAGCCAACGGTAGCGTCTTCTCAATCATCACCGAACACAAGCAGGTTTCCTGTTCCGTCTGGAACTTCCAACACGAATAAAGTTGTTGTTCCTACTTCTGAAAGATCTACAACTTCAACTGCAACTACCGACACCACAGTTGTTACTTCCAAACCTGAGCCAAGATCTACAACTTCAACGACAACCACTAGCATCAGAGGAAATAATTCTAACCCTGAATCAAGATCTACAACTTCAACGACAACGACTAGCACTACAGTAGAGAATTCCAAACCGGAACCAAAACCTGTAACACGGAATACAGCGACTAGCACTAGAACAGAGAATTCCAAACCGGAACCAAAACCTGTAACACGGAATACAGCGAGCAGCACTAGAGCAGAGAATTCCAAACCGGAACCAAAACCTGTAACACGGAATACAGCGAGCAGAACTAGAGCAGAGAATTCCAACCCGGAACCAAAACCTGTAACACGGAATAGAACTGCTAGTTCACAAAGGACGTACACACCACAATCAACATCTACTCGTTCTAGGCAAACTTCTCGTACTCAACAAAGCGATCGTCCTAGTTCAACGACTCGTACTCAGCAAATTTCTTCAATTCAATACACCTCAGAAGGATTAGCGATTTTACGTATAGGGGCGCGTGGTTCTGAGGTTACTAAGTTGCAAAGACGACTGCAAAGGCTCGGTTTCTTGAATGAGGGCGATGTTGATGGCAATTTTGGCGCAGCAACCGAGGCTGCAGTGATAGCTTTACAAAAGCGTTATGGTTTGGATGCTGACGGTGTCGTTGGTGGAGGAACTTGGGAGATTCTCATGCGACGGCGCGGACGATAAACAATTCAAAATTCAAAATATAGCAATTTTAAATCATTGGTGAACAACAAGATTCCCGACTTCTTCAAGAAGTCGGGAATCTAAGCCAATGGATTTTTAGAAATTAAACAGGATTGCTATACTAAAGAGTCGATTTTCAGTAGCTAAATTTTAGCTTTTAGAAAATTGGCTTTATATTTTTATAGAAACCGTTGCAAAGTTGAATTGAAACCAACCCTTGTAATACGATAAAGATACCCCCAACAACAAGGTATCATTAAATGTCAGTGCCTAAAAAGTCTATTTTTTTCAGAAAAAATAAAAACTAAGAAGATTCTAAAAAAACTTATGAGACACTTTTTATTAACTTGGTTAGGCACTGCAGTAGCGTTGCTCATTACGGCTAATATTGTTCCTGGATTCTCTATAAAGAATTTTGTAGCTGCTCTTGTTGCTGCGATAATTATCGGGTTGGTAAATGCAATAATTAGACCTTTTTTAAGCATTTTGACATTTCCTATTACCTTGCTCACTTTTGGGTTATTTACATTTGTCATCAATGCTCTGACTTTATTGATAGCAAGCGCCCTTACCCCTCGTGAGCTTTTTGAAATTAGTGGTTTTGGGGCTGCTTTGTTAGGTTCAATTGTGTTAGCAATAGTTTCTAGTATTATTAATTATTTTTTAAGAAGAATTGATTGAAAGATATGATTTTAGGAAGTGTTTATTAAATTTGTTGTAAAAATCTGATTTAGGGTTCTTTGGAACCGCAGATCCACGCAAATACAAGCAGATAGACACAGATGAATTATCTGTGTCTATCTGTGTTTCTCTGTTAATTTGTGTCACGATGCGACAACCATAGCTTTTATTACATCGAACTAGGTAAACTCTGATTTGAGTAGAATCAAATAGCACTGACAAACCCGGAATGGGAAAGCGGGGTATACCGATGCAGCAGTCTGTTGACGAACGCATTGAGCGTGTCATCAATCATCTTCTACCAGCAACAGCGCTAGAAGGAAAATTTGGTTCACCGAAAACTCTGTACGAGCAATTGGCGTATTACCGCACACCAGGTATCAGTATTGCTGTCATTAATGATTTTGAAATCGAATGGGCGCGTGGATTTGGTGTGTGCGAGGCTGGAACAAAGAGTGAAGTTACACCAGACACATTGTTTCAAGCAGCCTCAATCAGCAAACCTGTTTTCGCTTTAGCGGTAATGCGCCTTGTGCAGGAGGGGCGGCTTAATCTTGATGAGGACGTTAACAATTATCTCACCTCATGGCGTGTGCCTGCCATCGGAGATTGGCAACCTCGCGTCACGCTACGCCAGTTGTTGAGTCATACTGCAGGCTTGACGATACATGGCTTTCCTGGCTATCGAAACTCAGAGCCATTGCCTACCACAGTTCAAGTTCTCAATGGCGAGCCTCCAGCTAATACCGACAAGGTGCAAGTCAATATCATTCCTGGTTTGCATTATCGCTATTCGGGTGGCGGCACGACAGTTGCCCAACAGGTATTGGTTGATTTGCTCTTGCAACCTTTTCCAGAAATCATGCGCGAATTGGTGCTCGATCCGTTGGGCATGACAAATAGCACCTACCAACAGCCGCTCCCAAACGATTGGTTAGCAAGGGCAGCAACGGCTCATCCGTTCTCTGGTATCCCACTTGAAGGCAAGCACCACGTTTATCCTGAGATGGCAGCAGCAGGTTTGTGGACGACAGCATCAGATTTAGCCAAAGTCGGAGTCGAACTCTTGCGAGTATTGCGTGGGTTACCTCCCACCGTGTGGAGTAAACAGACGATAGAAGAAATGTTGCGTCCCCAACAGCCAGAGCAAACACAAGGAGCGAATCAATCATTTGTGGGATTAGGGAATGGATTATTTGTGGGATTAGGATTCTTCGCGGGTGGTGGAATTGGCGATGGTTTCTACTTTTTTCATAGTGGTAGGAATGAAGGATTTGTATCACTGATGCGTGTTTACGCGCATATTGGAAAAGGTGCTGTTGTTATGCTCAACTCCGATGAAATCGAGCTTATGCAGGAAGTCATGCGAGCGATCGCGCTTGAGTATGACTGGCCTGATGTGTTCCCGCAAGAAAAAACAATCATCACCTTGTCGCAAGCACAGAGCTACTCAGGGTTATACTTAACAAAATCTGGATTGCAGTTCAAAGTAGTGAGCCGGGATGGGAATTTGTTCCTACAATCTGGGCTGCAACCGCCGTTACAGTTCTTCCCGACATCAGAGCTAGAGTTCTTTGCTAAAGCCGTGAATACGAGTATTTCCTTTGAAAAGGATGACGCAGGCAATATTACTGCAATGACGTTAAGCCAAACAGGTGTGACGAGTTTAAGACAACAAGCCGATGAACAGATTAGAGCAGAAAGACAGGAGTGAAAAAGACACGTTACGTGCAACAAGCGCAGCCTAACCAATGGCTGCACCGGAAGGTACATAGGTTATACCATTTTGGATTGTGTTCACGCGTAGCGTCTGGAAGAGAAAGAATTATTGGTAATCGCTTTTAGCGCTAAGAAAGTCGCAATCATTTTTCACGCTTGGTATTAGTTGTTTAATGTAAATTCGCCAACAACATCCATTGCTACTCACGCGTCGGCAACAGCTACCGTTACCACTCCTGGTTGCCCCTCTAAACGGAAAATTTGTTTAGCAACTAGTAACCTCACCCCCAACTTTTCTATAGTCTCCTTGTTGTTGTGAAGAAACTCCAAGAAGGTGAGGTTGGAGGCTGCACACAAAGCAGCTGCTTCCGCCACGCTAGGGGTTCCCACTTGTTTGGCGACAACTTTAAATGGGTTAGGGACTGAAACTTTGCTCAGAACATCACAGGGAAATGTTTTCAAAGGCAAATTGCGCTGCTGGCAAAGTTCTACTAAACCAGTTTCATGAGATTTAATATCAATGGTGGCAATACCTGCGATCGCACTTTCTGCCAGTTGATTTTCTCTAAAAACGTGTTCAATTGCCTTTTGGATCAACTGTCGTGAAGTTCCCCTTGTGCATCCAATTCCCACCCACAAAACCCGATGCTTCCTCGCTAGTTCGATCATTTGCTTGGTTTAACAGCTCGTTACTTACAGGATGAGAACTTGAACTAGAATCTTTAATAGCTCCGCGATAAATCAGCGCCCCTATAGTTTTTAGTCTAAAGCCCCAACCTTTGGGCAAATTGTTATCACCATCATTTTGTCCCAAGTCTACATAAATTCGCGGTGGAACAAAGTAAGTTAAATCGCCCGCACCCACCAACTGATCTGCTTTTTTCATAATCTGATCAACAGTGAGATCAAATTGCTCGTAACTATCAAATTTACGTTGCAGTTGTTGTTGCACAAAGGCGATGAACTGACGTACGGCGGCAATTTTTGCCTCATGAGATACAGTAGAATTTGAAGGTGTAGGAACTTGATGCACTGGTGGAGAAATTCTGGGTATCGGAAAGTCACCAGGAAGCAAAGTACCTTCAGGAATCGGAGTTTCTCCTGGTACGGGAGGATTATCAAGACCCAATTGCTTGAGAATTAATGGTTCTAGATATCCAAGCAGTTTTGTTTGCGCTTTGACTATCTTGAGATCATTCACAGCTTGCTGACGGGGAAGCAAAGTGCGGAAAGCGCGGCGCAGCAGTTGGGAAAGTTTGAAAGGAGGAAAAGGGATGCTCTTAGGGTCAATCTTTTCTCCATTCTTTGCCATCAACACGTCCAAGGGTGGTAGATTTTCCGGTACTACTGGCATTTGAATGTTGAAGGCTTTAAATTGCGGGTTGTTGCTTTTGACGCTGATGATATTTTCCCGTCTGCTATTTTGGTATTCTTGGAGTTTTAGTATCTCTATTGCCTTGGCTTCGTCGCCATCCAATACCAAAGTCAAACCCTGCTTGTTAAAAGGGTAGACTGGGGTATTCAAGCTGACATAAATAAATTCAGCGCAATAAAGTGTATTTTCTGGATTATAGAGGAATTCTATGGCTTCTCGTACGCCGAGACTGGCGAGAGCGCAGTTTTTCAAAAACTCTTTGAGTGTGGGGCGATCGCACACACGAGTCGGATCACCGCCGTTAAAGTTGTTTACAGCAAAGCTGGCAAACGGGTGTATCAACGCCATCCAGCAAATGATACTGTCGGTATAGCCACGTGCCTGCTGTTGGGTGATAAATTTAGGAAACACCAGACGCTGAGCCACAGCGACAAACCCATTGTTTCCATACAGACCATTGTGGTAGTCATCTGGCTCGTTGAAACTGGCAAACGCCTTCACCCCACCAAACCGCTCTGCAGGTACAATCGCTCCTGAGTGGTGTCCCTCGTTTTTGATGAAAATTTCCATCAAATCACCTTGCTCCTCCTGTCTTGGGGGGGAGATCAGGTCAATAACTTGACCGTATCGGTCTTTGTGATATTGATAGGTGCAGATCAAAAGACCGTATCTATCTAGAAATTTAATGATGTCCTCATACCCAGAAACAGTATTTTCCTGGGGATCTATCACTTGCTCTTCATCTGAAATGCCTATAAATCCTGGAACTTTGAGAGTTTCCACACTCAGTAGTGTCTGATCATCCACAACTATCCGCTTCTGGAATAACCGCTTTATGTCCCTGACTGGAACGCTTCCCTTATCATCTGGTCCTTTATAGATAGGAGAATTGAAAACTGACAAATCGACATCTTCAGGCGATCGCAACGGTAGGCTGTCAGCAGCTTGCTGTAAATTCTGATTTTGGTTCATAGTTGATTTTCTCAGTAAACCTGTATGCTGCAATATTTTTTTTCCAAAAGCCGCCGAAGTATAAACCGGAAAAATCTAAATATTAATTCTTACATACACTCCACAGCAAGTTTCGTTTTTTACAAAATGTGTAAAAAAAATGTGATTTTTCATACCGATTTCAAAAAAGAATGCGACAGATACACACTCCCAAACCCTCGTTATCTTAGGCTTTCTTAATGCCGTACCTTATGAATGAGCGTTCTTAGTGAATTGGTATTACTCCTGTGCGCCCGCTACGCGCAGGCTCCGCACGACACCGGGATAGTCATTAAACTCTGCGAGCATCAAAGCTGTATAACCACCCTGATTTTTGACATTCACGTCTGCCCCAGCCTGTAGCAATAATTGCACCGCCTCGCCATAACCCTGTGAAGCTACCCACATCAACGCTGTCGCCCCTGCTGAGTCTTGCAAATTCACATCTGCTTGCTTTGCCACAAGCTGATGGATCACGCCTATATGGTTGCGTTCTGCTGCCTTAATCAAAGCGGTTTTTCCATCATCCGCTCGAGTATTGACATCAGCACCATAATCTAGTAAAAACTTGACGATTTCAGTGTGTCCCTGCGTTGCTGCTAGCGTCAACGGGAACTCACCCAAGTTTTTTTCGTTCACATTCGCTCCTTGACGCAGCAGTGCTTCAACAATTTGGCTGTGTCCCTGCAAAGCTGCCAAAAGTAGCGGTGTATCTCCTAAATGGTTCCTGATTTGCACATTAGCATTTTGGCTGAGTAAGACTGCTACCACATCCGTATAACCTTCTACCACAGCAAGGTGCAAAGCTGTTTCTCCATCTTTATCTTGAAGATTGACATCAGCACCGTGAGCAAGTATTGCTGCTGCTACTGCACTATGTCCCGCTGCTGCTGCTGCTGATAAAGCTGTACTCCCATCAAGGTTTCGCACCTTGACATCAGCCCCTGCTGCTAACAGTGCTTGCACAACTTCCAAATGTCCCAAGTCTGCCGCAATCATCAATGCGGTTTCTCCCTCTTCATCTTGGGCATTGACATCTGCATTCTTTTGTAGTAATGCTTGTACAACTGCGGTATGTCCAGCGCGTACTGCCACCTCAAAAGCCGTATCCTCATCTTTATCTTTGACATCTACCTTGGCACCAGCAGCAAGCAAGGCTTGCACCACCTCAGCGTGTCCTTTGAGGGCGGCTATCATCAAGGCAGTGCTGCCATCTTCATTCGTGGCATTGACATCCGCACCTCTAGAGAGTAAAAGCTTTACAATGTCAAGACTGTTGGCACTCGCTGCTAACATCAAAGCCGTCAACCCATAGCGCTTTCTTTTCAAGTTGATGTTGGCACCTGCATCAAGAAGCGATCGCACAATTTCGGTGTAGCCTAAATGAGCCGCAAACATTAAGGGCGTAGTGCCATCGCGATCGCCTGTGTCTACAACAGCATTAGCATTCAGCAGTGAATGCACCTGCTTGATATCACCATTTCTAGCAGCCGACAGCAGCAAATCGTTATTTTTAATCATTAGTCATTAATTGGGAGTTGGAAGGTGGAGATCACAACTCATACCATTTCTCTATGAAGTTGAGCTTAATTCAACTGAACTGTAGTCCCCCCAAGGCATCGGGGGGACGCCAAAGGCGGGGGGTAATTATTAAGCGCATTGTTACAGAGAATTGGTATCAGGAGTTTTTGCGATCTCTCTCATCTGTCAATCTCATCTTCCCATTTACCTATTCCCAATTAGGTTATGCTAATTTTTATGAAGATTTAAGGATAAGGGGAACAGCTATGAATCTGGAACTTTCACCATCAGTAAAATACTGGTCAAACTTCTTTCACCCAGTCTTAATGTGGGCGCTCTTACTACTTTCGTTATATGCGGCGTACCTAGGACTGCAAGTCCAACGTACCAGAAATGCTGAGGGTGAACAAAAGAAAGAATTAGTAAAAGGCAGATACAACGTCAAACACTACCAAATTGGCTCTATACTTTTGGCTTTGATGGTCACAGGCTCTATCGGTGGTATGGCTGTTACCTATATCAACAATGGTAAGTTGTTTGTTGGACCTCACCTACTAGCAGGGCTTGGTATGACAAGTCTGATTGCCTTCTCTGCTTCTCTGTCGCCTTATATGCAAAAAGGGGCAAATTGGGCGCGTCTGACTCATATTTTATTGAATTTCGCACTTTTAGGTCTTTTTGTTTTGCAGGCTCTTAGTGGCGTGGAAATTGTCCAAAGAATTCTCAGCCAAGCATAATAATTACTTATGAGTCAAGAGTCAATAGTCAAGAGGGTTTTCCTGACTATTGACTCTTGATTTAGCGCTTTTTATTGGAATTGATTGGAAAGGGAATACCAGATGATTGGTGAAAATCTTCCTGCACTTTGCGAGTCAAGCGGCGAGACACTTGGCGGACAATTTGGTTAAGTAGGCGATCGCCTGTAGATTCAATTAAAGACTTGGGTAATCGCTGAATAAACTTGGGAAAATGAATATCAACTGTCAAATCCAATTCCCATTCGACTCGTGTCATTTCACCAAAGCTCATTGAAGCATCGTTGACCACGTTTTCTACTAATCGTAGCGATGAGCGGTAGTCTACATCATAACCAGGAGGCTGATAGTCAGGAACGGCGATCGTACGGGTACGGTAGACCCCTTCCTCTGGCGGTAATAGTTCCAAACCAATTTTTGGCTCTACTTCATAACCAAAAGCACCAAAGCGACCGATGACTAAAGCATAGCCATTTTCCCCCAGAGGTTCCACTTTCATGGGTTCAGCACACCGGGAAAACCATGAAGCGTGACTATCGAGATATTCTGCAACGGTTCCAGGTGCAGCGTACATTTCCATACAGTCGCTATAACGACCGTAAAACCTTGTTGGTGTCCCTACAGCTTTCTCTTGGGTTGCGTCAGGAGCTTCTTCTAGAGTCGATGTCACAGACAAGACTGCTTCAGCTGTTTCAAACGATTGACAATCGGTGTTTTTTGAAAGCATAAAAGGGTTCTTCTATAGTGAGAGCGTTTGTCTAAATTAAGAATTCCCCTCACAGGGACAAAGTTTCGCACTAAATCCCCATTTTGGCGGAAATCTCAATCATCTGTCATGTAGTTCATCTAATCTCTACATAATCTCTACAATAGAGAACTGAAAAACAGATACTAGTTTTCTAGGATAGCGCTTATTATGAAAGCATTAGTAGCAGGGGCAACAGGTGAGACAGGTCGCCGGATAGTACAAGAGCTGATAGCGCGGAATATTCCCGTTCGTGCCTTAGTGCGGGATGTACAGCAAGCAAGGAGTATTTTGCCAGCGGAGGCTGAGTTGGTGCAGGGTGATGTGTTAAAACCAGAAACCATAACTGCTGCTTTGGGAGATAGCACAGTACTACTGTGTGCCACCGGCGCAAAACCAAGCTTTGACCCGACCGGACCTTATAAAGTGGATTATGAAGGAACTAAAAATTTGGTAGATGCAGCAAAAGCAAAGGGAATTGAGCATTTTGTCTTTGTTTCTTCTTTGGCTGCTTCTCAACTGTTCCATCCACTGAACTTGTTCTGGCTGATTTTGGTTTGGAAAAAACAAGCTGAGGAATACCTCCAGAAAAGCGGTCTGAACTATACAATTGTGCGACCTGGTGGTTTAAAAAATGAAGATAACTCCAACTCAATTGTGATGCAAAGCGCTGATACATTGTTTGACGGCAGCATTCCCCGGCAAAAAGTCGCCCAGGTTTGTGTTGAGGCATTGTTTGAGCCAGCAGCCAAAAATAAAATTGTAGAGATTGTTGCTAGGGAAAACACTCCCGCGAAAAGCTTTGGAGAACTTTTTGCCAATGTCGCCTAAGTTAAGTGCTTGGTGCTAAGTCAAAAGTTAATAGTATAATAACTATTGACTTTTGACTAATTTTGTGAAATTTTCCGGAATGAGTGCGTTAAACACTGTTGTTATACTTTGATGACAATAGCAGGTAACTGTAAGGAGTCGGACTCTGAAAAAAGGCTTAGAACGCAAAGGCGGCGTTGAACAACTCATAGGACCAATAGCCGCGCTTCTTGGCTTCGTATGTTTGTTGCAGTGGTATGTCTTTGGAGATTTGCGATCGCATTCTGATCCCACCTTTGGCAACAAACAGCCCCCCTTAGTTCTGAAAGGGGGCGATCCTTACATCCGCGCTTTAATGCGAACTATCTCAGCAAGTGAAGCAAGTAGCTTTCGTCCTTATTCAGTGTTGTATGGTGGACAGCACGTTGACAACCTCAGCCGCCATCCTCAGGTATGCGTCACCATTGTCACAGGTCCCAACAAGGGAAATTGTTCTACGGCTGCTGGCAGGTATCAAATCATTAATACTACCTGGTATAATATAGCTCGTCGCTATCACCCAAAGCCCGGACAATTTATGTTTTGGGTTTCTTATAGTTTTGAACCAGAGTATCAAGACGCAGTGGTTTACCGCTGGCTGAGCGATCGCCAATCTTGGGGGACTGATATTTCTCAACAGTTGCGCCAAGGAAAGTTACAAGAAGTTTTGCGGCGGCTGTCTCCTACGTGGACAAGTTTGGGATATGGTATTGAAACTAATTCTATGACTCGGTCTTTACCACAGATTTATCAGAAAATGTTGCAAGAGGAATTAAAACAGTGAACAGTGAACAGTGAACAGTACCAGCCGCAGTGCGTATGGTGGGGGATTTAAACCCGCCACCAACGCTTATGCCTACGGCACGTCTCTTGACGAACGGTGCACAGGAGTGTGGTGTTTCCCCCGGAGGATGAAACTGATAACTGATAACTGATAACTGATAACTGGTAACTGTTAAACGCAGTTGGGAAGTAAGTGTGAGAAGACGCTTATCATTCCTTTTTGAGGAAATGAAACAATCTTAACTTCATCCAAGAAGTCTTTCTGTACTCAAAAACTTTTTGCAACACAATGTTTCTACTTTAGTTTCCTGTGAGCCGCCAAAATAATTTCTTCTGTTTCTTCCCAACCAATACACCCATCTGTTACAGAAATACCATATTGTAATTGCTCTCGTTCACCAGGAATCAGTTGATGACCTTCATACAAATTGGATTCTAGCATCATGCCAACTATTGATGTATTACCATCCACTATTTGTTGAATAATTTTTTCCAGAACAGAAGCCTGTAATTTATATTGTTTATTTGAATTACCGTGGCTACAATCGATAACAATTCTCGGTGGTAAATTTGCCTCTTTTAATTTTTCTTCCACCAGTTTTACATTAGCGGCATCAAAGTTAGGCTGACCATTACCGCCTCGTAAAATAACATGACCATAGTCATTTCCTCTCGTTTTAAAGATGCTCACCTGTCCCTTTTGATTAATTCCTAAAAAGTGGTGAGGTTTCTGAGCTGATTGAAGAGCATTCAAAGCCACATTAATGTTACCATCAGTACCGTTTTTGAAACCTACAGGCATCGAAAGTCCGCTTGCCATTTCGCGATGAGTTTGTGATTCGGTCGTCCGTGCTCCAATTGCAGACCAGGTAATAAGTTCACCAATGTACTGAGGTACTATAGGATCGAGTGCTTCTGTACCGACAGGTAATCCCAATTCAGCAATTTTTAGCAGTAAGCTACGTGCAATTAATAAACCTTTTTCTATATGGAAAGAATCATCCATATCAGGATCGTTAATTAATCCTTTCCATCCTACTGTTGTTCTTGGTTTTTCAAAATATACCCTCATGATAAGCAGCAGTTTATCCTTGACTCGCTCAGCAAGAATTTTTAGTTTCTCTGAATATTCAATTGCTGCTTCTGTATCGTGGATAGAACATGGACCAACTACTATGAATTTTCTCCTGTCTTGAAAATTTAGAATATCTTCTATTTCTTGTCTGTATCTTAAAACTGTCTCTTTTGCTAAAAGTGTTAAAGGTAATTTTGATTTGAAATCATCTGGAGTTAATAAAGCCTGGGAACTTTCAATGTGAGTATTAAATAATTTATTGTTTTCCATAAAGTGCACTTCCTGATTTTGGGATATTCACTATTGATTTTGGTTATACAGTATAACTCAAGAATCTGACTTTCTTCTTGATTTTCAGATTTAGATTTTTTATGAAACTAACAGTTACTGCGATATTTTCCGGTGTGCAACGTGGACAATACTTTTAAAAGGCTCTTTTACCATAAAATGAGAACATTTTTCACAAATTGTCTGACATTTTCAAAATGAATATTATGTCCTGAATGACTAATTATGTTTAGATGGCAAAAATCACAAATTTGAGTCATGTCTGTATTGATATATACAAACTTTTCATCATACTCTCCTGCTAATAAAAGGATAGGGTTTGTATTCTCTTTTAGTTTTTTCCACAAAGAAGGTTGACATCCAGTACCCATGAATCGTAGTGATTTAGCTAACTCAATTGGATTATTTTGTAAACGAACTTCTACAAGCTGCTGAAATTGAGGATAATTTTTAATAGAGCCAAAAATGGGTTGACTATACCAGTTAGATAAAAAAGCTATAAAATCATTCTTGTCAATACTTCTTTCTAATTTTCTGGCTATTTGCTCATCACGTTTTACTCGTTCTGCTCGTTCTACTTCTGTTAACAAACCAGGAGAAGCTGATTCCAGAACAACTTTAGGAAAACGATGAGGAAAATACAGGGTTAGGTATAAAGCTAATCTCCCTCCCATGGAATAACCAACCAAAAAGCATTTGGTAATGTTTAAAACATCTAGTAAGTTGATTACCGCTTGGGCAGTGTTTGGCATTGTATAACACTCATTACTACCTAAAACTTTAGTTGCTCCATGTCCAGGAAGGTCAACTGTCAGACAGTAAAATTCATCAGATAGTAATGATATGGCTTCATCAAATTCATGAATGTTACCCATGAATCCATGTAAAAAAAGAATTAGTGGTTTATCTGGATGACCACTGAAAGAATAGTGAAATTGATAATTATTGAGGGTCATATTTTAGCCTATCTGATCACACACATTGCCTTGGTGAATTCTAATCGCGCGCCAGTTGCACCGCATTAGTGACAGGTTAAGATTATGGCGCATTTGTCAATATACCTAATTATGGAAAAATCTGCCAAAAGCGGTGGTAGAAAACATCGTTTTTGAGTTCGCGATCGCACGGTTCGCAGTGCCTTTTGGGCAATCGTGTAATCTTTGTACTCATCATTCAATTTTCTGCAAAAGCTAGGTACAAAGCTTAGTTTGATACCTGATTTTTCACTGGCTTTTCAGCAGAATTTTTAATTGACAAAAGCAATGTTATCTGTGATAAGCTCACAAATGTTGCACCGACTGTCGGGCATTGCCCGCAAGGGGGCACTGGCTGGGCTACACAAATAAAACCCGTCAGCGCGGGTTTCAATCATTTTCCCCACCCGTCATCTGTTTGCTTTACATAAGCTTTTTTGATCGCATATAGGACTTACGCACTGTACAAAAAGATTGGACCCGTGCATAACGTGCGCAATCATGAGGTAAGCATTGTCTATATCTGCGGCTCAATTGCACTACGGCTACAAAATGTTTCAGCTATCTACAATCTACGTTTCATCTTATTAAGTGCATAAATTGATTTCACTTACACCTATAGAATAAGTAGAAGGAGGGCTTATGTCTAGTATAGTGAGCACCAGACAATCAAAATTGTGTCAATACGTAAGGTCTAGAATATACTTTGAAATAACCAATGAAATTGAAGTGTTTTAATTTTTGTAATTTTCAAATAAAAAGTAAAAAATAAAAAAGATTTTCATCAAATGAAAATCTTAGTTTTTTTTGCAAATTTCAGCAAGATTTCCTATATGACCCAAGCTATCTCAAAACCAGGTTACTCACCTGTTCCCCCTTTAGTAAAATCAATTCTACCCGTAGTCATTGTCGCAATTACGATCGCTGGTATTGCTGCTGTCTTAGACCGTTTTGGGTATCTACAGCACATGGCTGTGAAGGAGTACCATCAGTATCTAGTAAAATACGGTTTATCTGATCAATTCTACATTTATTATTTCCTAATTTTTGAATTGCTAATTGCATTAGCGTTCATGATTACTGGGGTGATCATCGCCTTTCGCAGACAGGCTACCTGGAGCTCAGTATTCGCTGCGCTCGCGCTAATGATGTTTGGTGCAACAGTCCCTCCTCCTTTACACTCGTTAGTAGTAACAGAAGGGACTTTTAGTGTATCACTACATCTGTTGCGTTCCATCGGCTTATGCTTATTCATCATCTTTTTTTACATCTTTCCTGATGGACGCTTCATTTCCTCCTGGACTCGTATTCTAAGCATTGTTTTGGTCGTATGGTCATTGATTTGGCCTTTTTACCCGGCTTTAGACCCGTATCGATTACCAGGTGGATTCTCCTTTCTGGTGTTGCTGTTTTGGTTTTCTACTGGAGTCATTGCCCAAATCTACCGTTATTTTCACGTATCTAATCACACAGAAAAGCAACAAACTCTGTGGATTGTATTTGGCTTGACAGTAGCCTTTGTGGGAGACTTGGTCACCCATGCACCTTGGTATGTTTTGCGATCAATAGACACCGGACCTGACTTAATTATTTCATTAATCCACCATCCTTTTTACGCCTTATCGCAGTTGGTTTTACCAATATGTATTTGTGTTTCGATTTTTCGCTTTGGGCTTTGGAACATTCGGTTGATCATTAATCGTACGCTAGTCTTAGCTCTAGCAACGGCGTTGCTGGCGGGTCTGTGGGAAGTTGCTAAAAGAGTGCTGGGAGGAATCTTTGAGAAGTTCCTGGGTACACATATGGAACCGTTGGCAATGGGTCTGGCTGTTGTAGTAGCTACCCTATTATTCGGGGCTACATTCAAGCATTTAGAAAATTTAGCCAATCGTTACCTCTTTCCTTCAAGAGTTAATTTTTCCAAGGATTTGAGCGAATTTTTACCCGAAGCACTAGCAACTACGCATGAGTTCGGAGAACTATTGCAGATACTAGTTGAGCGAACAGCTGAAATCGCTCGCATTACTCATGACGCAATCTTTTTGTATAATCCTGACGAAGAGCTTCAACTTGAAGCAACGTACAATTTAAACTCTATTGATGCTGAGTCTCAGAGATTCTCTAAAAACTTAATTGCACAAATGCAAGATGGCAAAGTCATTACACAAGAAGAAAACGCTACTTTTTCACTACTTGTGCCGTTAGTTATAACACAGGGAAAAAAGTTCAAATTGATTGGGATTCTTGCTATTGGACCCCGAACAGATCGGCGTGGTTTCTCCACCGAGGAAATATCTTCATTCAAAGCTTTAGGAATTAAAGCTGGAACAGCTATCTATATAGCTCAATTAAATCAGGAAAATAAAATGCAATTCCAGAAGCAAATAAACTCTCTTGAAGGGCGGATTGAAGCTATGAAGAAACAGCAAGGAAATTCTGATGAAAACCCATTATAAGTCAATACGGTTCAGATAAGACCAGAACCCTTATCAGGAACACAATGTAGAGACGCGCCATGGCGCGTCTCTACACACGTGATTTTTTACACATTAACCTTAACTGAACCGTATTGCATTATAAGTAATATTTAAGTCCGCCTATTGAAGAAGGCAGAAGGTTTTGTACAGAAGGGGATTCCGACCCCTCCAGGAAGCGAGCCACGCTCACAAGGGTTGGATGCTGCTCGGTTAATTTTGTGCATATCTAGGCAAATGTCTGAATTATTGCCCATCGGAATGCGGAAACTGTACGTTTGTTGTTGTATAATCAATCAACGTTTGATTAGTACGGGATCTCATAGCTTACTTGGCGTGAAACCCTTGAAACACTTGGCACAAACTAATTATTAAAAATTGAATATTTTTTAAGTCTCGTATTGAAATTCGTTTCAGTATCTCTAACTGGGGATTAGTGGTCAAAGAACCTGAGCTACGAAGCAAGGGAACCAAGCTTCCAAGCGCTTCTAATCGAGCGAACTTATACCGTGGAGTTGAGCTTGCCCATATTTACGGACTAATGCCCAGATATGCTTCGGTTTTTAGAAGCGGTTCAGTGGGGGTCTTAAACCCTTGTTCCCGGAGGTCACGGGCTTCAGGTCTGGAGTCAGAATTCCCGGATGCCTTCTGCCTCCTGCCCTCTGCCTTTCCCGATAAAACTTTTCAAAAATCCTCTAAGGTAAAAACCTATCCAAAGCTGCTTTAAGTTGTTCCAATTCAACTTCAATATCGCCCTCTTTTGCTGCTCTGGCAATACACTCTGTTAAATGTTCATCTAGGACAATTCGCGCCACGCGATCCAGCGCTCCCCGCACTGCGGCAATTTGGAGTAAAACATCAGGACAAGGACTACTTTGCTGCACCATTGTCTTAATACCGCGAACGTGCCCTTCTATACGCGATAGCCGATTGACTATTCGCCGCAAAGACTCTTCGCTATGAACGTGAGAATGAACCGACTCTTCATGGTTATGAATATGCTGTGTATTGTCTTTGTCTGTATCTTTAAAGAGTAAATCCTCATTCTGTTTAGAAGTGGGTGAGGATTGTTTTGTTAATCGGTTCGATCCATTCATAGGTTTTTACAGAGGTGCTGCCAGTAAATAAGATCCTAGCCTAGACAAGAGAGGAGGGGATGGGGGGGATGGGGACTGGCGGAGGTGGTGAGGTGGGGAGGTGGGGAGATGGGGAGATGGGGAGATGGGGAGAATCACTAATATTTTTTGATAATTTAATAAATTAATAAAGAAATGACTTTGAAGGATTAGGGAGAAAAAGCGAAACCTGGAGCAATAAGCGAACGTCAATGGATAGTGATTTTCATCGAACCTGCAAAAATAGTTATAGAGATATTTTTCACGATTAAACAACAATTAGGCTGAAACATTAGGTTGTGGTTATGCGATCCAAACTACCCCGCTCAATCCGCCAACTCAGTACTCATGTGTTAGCCATAATTTTGGGAGTTTTGCTAACTGTTGGCACTTTGCGAGTCTCACCCTCCCAAGCAGAACCTGCACCAAATTCCGTGACTGCTGAATCTCCACAACTCCTTGCCCAGAGGCAATCACCAGCCACTGCTGCTATTGGTAGTAGTAGCTTTGTTACAGCGGCAGTAAATCGCGTTGGACCAGCAGTCGTCAGGATAGATACTGAGCGCACAATTACCCGACGAGTCGCCGATCCATTCTTTGACGACCCCGTTTTCCGGCGGTTTTTTGGTAACGGTTTCCAGGGGCAGTTGCCTCCTGAGCAATTACGCGGTCTTGGCTCTGGTTTTATTATTGATAAGAGTGGATTAATTCTGACTAATGCCCATGTGGTGGACAAGGCTGATAAGGTGACAGTCCGCCTTAAGGATGGACGCAGCTTTGAAGGAAAGGTACAAGGCGCGGATGAAGTGACGGATTTGGCAGTAGTCAAAATTAATGCTGGTGGTGATTTACCAGTTGCACCCTTGGGTTCTTCAAATAATGTACAGGTGGGTGACTGGGCGATCGCAGTTGGTAACCCTTTAGGATTAGATAACACCGTCACCCTAGGAATTGTCAGCACCCTCAGACGTTCTAGCGCCGAAGTTCGTATTCCCGACAAGCGCTTAGAGTTCATTCAAACCGACGCCGCTATCAACCCCGGTAACTCTGGTGGACCACTCTTGAACGGTCAAGGTGAAGTCATTGGAATTAACACAGCCATTCGTGGTGACGCGATGGGTATTGGGTTTGCTATTCCTATAGATAAAGCTAAAACAGTCGCAGCTAAACTAGAACGAGGAGAAAGAATCGCTCACCCATTCATCGGCGTCCAAATGGAAGAGTTAACGCCCGAACTGGCAAGGCAATTCAACTCTAACCCGAATTCTCCTATTCAATTACCAGAAATTAATGGTGTTTTGGTCAGGCAAGTGGTACCCAACTCACCAGCAGCAGCAGCAGGTATACGTCCGGGAGATGTGATTGTTCAAGTTGATGGACAACGCATCACTAAGGGCACACAGTTGCTTGATATTGTGGAAGCTAGCCGTGTTGGTCAGGAGTTGCAGTTGAAAGTGCAGAGGGGTAACCGGACACAACAGCTATCAGTACGCACTGCTCAAATGCAAAATGCTTCATAAAAATCTTGCAATTTGATAGAAACTTTGTTTAGCATTAACCCCTCCTACTTTTTCCTGTGGAGGGGATTTTATTACTTAAGCAACATTCTCTGAACACCTACGATTTTACACTACCTGTGACGTTCATTATAAATAGCCTGCGTAGGCAGCCTTGGTTTTGATAGCCTCACCCATCCAAAGTGAAGAATAATCAACCACACCCTTGATATTTGCCAACATCAACTCATCCCGTTGCTGCCAAACTGCAAATATTTCTTCTCTGCCATCATAAAGCGTTCCAGTGTCAATTTTATAGATTGCATTACTTACACGCTTCAGCTTCAAACCCAACAAATTCAACAACCGATTAAGTATTTTGATTGGTGAAATAGACTTTTTCTCATTCAATAAATTAATACCAACTGCCCTTTTGATATGTTTACTACATTGATTAGTAATATTTTTCAGTAACAACAAATCAGCTTCATTTTCGGTAAATTCTCTTTCTGGTTCGAGGAACTGTAGCACTCCTAACGCCGTCAACGCCTCAACTTTAAGCGTATTAGTCTTTAAATCTGGCAGAAAAACTTTACCTTCTCCCCAAGACAATTGCTGATGCCATTCTTGCTTATCTCTCAGCCGAAGAAACTCGCTTTCGTGAGTTAGATAATAGTGTGTTAATAATTGGGAATAATACCCTTTGTCATCCCGCAATTTCAGCAGGGGAGTGACTTCAATACCATACTTTTGTCTGAGAAGATATTTATTAATTTGGTTGCGTTCCTCATCCGTGAGCCAATGTTTCACCAAAAGCTGTTCATATTCCACGTAATCAATATCCTGAGCATGAGCTACAGCATTTGCAGCCGCTAATTGATTTCGCCGCTTGATTTCTCTGATTTTCATGTCAATTTCTTTTGATTTTTTGCGGCTATGCGACCAATCTTTCTGGACTTTGAAGATTTCTAAAATCAACCTTTTACGAGTTGCGAAATCGTTGGTGTCAGTTGCTAGAAAGGCAAGGCGTAAATCTCGGATAATATTTGTTTGTACATCATTGTTGCGTACATGAATTTGATGTCCGTCAGCAATCAAACCATCTTTCATAGATTGACGGTAGAGGGTAACAGAAGCATTCACCCTTGCAGCCAACTTTGCCCAAGTTCGTAAATGCATTGGATCATACACTAACGGCAAATCTACATCAATTTTATGCAGCGGACTTAATAAAGCTAAGTTTTCTTTTTGATTTTCCTGATACCAATAAGACAACGAACGATAATTTGTGCTTCCAGTACCAATGAAGCCAATTCCTCGCTTTGCACACCAGACAATGCGCGGTACATCATCGCGTACTCTGAAGAGTGCTTGTCGTGCTTCCGAGTCAGGAATGACTCCTTGAAAAATACCATAAACGCGGTCGAAATGTTGGACATCAATGCTAATTCCCGTACCAAGGCTAGGAGTGACAAAAACAGTGCTGTATTCAGTCACTTTTTGATTGAGATTTGCAACAAAATCAACAGCTTCATGACCAGGTGTGTTTGTCGTGTGACTACTGATAACCAGAGTTTTGGGAAATTGCTTTTGCAATCTTTCTAAACGCTCTTTAAGGTAACGTTCTATTGTTTCACAACTGTAACGTCCAGTGCGGCTATCTGTTGTCACATAACATTTATGCCCTAGAATTAAATCTAGTTCCAGTTGATGAATTAAGGGAGTTGGGTTTGGACAATCATAGAAAGTGACGTCCCAACCTTGCTGTGGTTTCCACTGATTCACAACCACCCAAGGCATTATTTCAATTCCTGCCAATTCCTGTAAATATTCTAAGGACATATCTGATAAATCAGCATCTTGGGCAATAATTAATCCTCCAGTTCTTAGTACTGTAGAAATAATTTTTTGGAATACTTTTAAAATTTTGACGCGCTTATCTTTACAAGTATTGCTATTAAGGAGATGCCACAAAGACTGTTCTACTTCATCCAAAATTATTATCGCTCCTCGCCAGTCCTCAGGATTCAGCTTCCAAATGGAATCGATGCATAATCCGAGCGATTGGTTATTAGGATTGTAGTAACTGCTTAAGCGTTTATTACCAAACCATTCTCGATTATCCATTCCCCATTGAATGCCGATTTTGTCGCATAAAAAACGCCCAAGTTGGATTCTGTGAGTGATTAATAAAACGGGTTGATTTCTACTGTTGGCTTGATTAACAACACCTTGCAGTGTTGTGGTTTTTCCTGTTCCTTTTGCAGACTTCACTCCCACTAATCCAGATGTAGGGAACGGTATTTCCCCTAAATAGCGACGGTTAAGGGTGAGTGCAGCAGGAATGGTTAACTCGGTGTGGGGTTTGATTTGGGCAAGGTAAACTTCTAAATCAATGCTTTGGCGATACATCGCCTCGAAAGCACTTGCACCTTTGGCGACGATAAAATCATCAACTCCTTTTTCTATTCCTGGAAGTTGAATGACTTGAACAAGGCAATTTTTTTCTTGGAAGAGAAATCCTAGCTGGGAGATGGCATTATTTACCGCTGCGATTTTCTGAGGTTGAGTTTCAAAATCAAAGCAAATGTAAAAGATGCGCCGAGTATTGGCAAACGCTGCTAAGTCGGGGATAAGCTGGCGAGTAATCACTTTGCCAAAGTCATCTTTGATGACGCGGTAACCACTGGTAATTCCAGGGATGGCTAAAGCTGCATATCCTTGTGTCAACAGTGCTGCTGCTTTTTTTACACCCTCGCAAATCATGACGGGGATGTTTTGTTCCATAACCCATTGCCAAAAGCCTTCGGCTTCACCATTACAGGCAATGTTGATATTGTCAGGTATGGCGACATTGTAACGTTGGGCGACTTGCTGCCAAATACGTAGTGATACCCGCAGACAAAACACCCGCGTTGGTGTGCTGGGGGGATGTTCGTACTTAATCAACTTGTTATTTTCATTTAATCGAGGTTGGTTGGGCTTAAAGCACCCCCACTCCATTGCTTGCCAATGATTCAGGGGATCAAGTCCAGAACACCACCAACCACCTTCAGCAATATGGGCGTAACGCTGTAACCACCCACTTCTTACCATTCCAGTATTTGTACGGGGAAGATGTTCAGAAATTAATAAGTAGTCGTAACAGGTTCTGCCTTGTAGAGACATAAAATTGAGTCTGGCAAGGTCTAAGTCTATACCGCTACCTTTAACTAATTCCTCAAGGTGTTGGGGGTTTAAATAGTACAAATGCATTGGCTCAGGCGGCAAAGGATGACAAGGGACTTAACACCTTATCATGCATTTGCTGTTTTGAGATCAGCGATTGTGAAACTTTTGTGAGACTTGTTGCTTTGTTTCAAATTATACATTTTTATTTGGAACTGCGAGAATTCATGCGGTCATAGACAAGACGAGACATCTTGGGAAAAATATCTACCTCATCAGCATATGCCGAGTCTTGAGCAAAAATCGCCAAAATATAAGTAGCTTTGTTATTTTCTGTTGCAACCATTGCCGCTTCTGCGCGAGAAATAGAAGTCCAGCCAGCTTTAGAATGTAAACGAACACGAGTATGGGGTAAAGACTCACCAAAAAAGGTGCGTACAGGGTTGAAATCATAAGAGTCTGGCGATCGCCAAACTTTGGGATTTAAATCTCTTTTTAGCCATCCACACATTTTTTTGCTAGCTTGCACAGAAACAGCCTGCCCGGCGTAACAAATTTCGTACAATAATCTGGCTGCGTGTTGAGTTGTTATCCTATTCCAGTTGTGTGAGTCCTCTAGCAGTTGCGATTCACTTCCGTCAGGCTCTGGAAGATTAATGTAGTCAATGGGAAAGGTTTTTTGAATAACACTAATATTTTTGTAACCTGCTTGTCGAAAAAATCGGTTAACTTGCTGACGTTTATTTTTCCACAGTTTAAACTTTTCACTTTTTAGTTCTGGTTCAGAACGTGTCCCTGTGACTTCGTCAAGAATAAAGCTAGCAGCCTCATTATCAGACTCCTTTATCATTTTTGCCAGATAAGGAGCAAAATCTTTTTCATTTTTCCAAATACCCTTTTCTATTTGGGCATACAAAACAACCATCCAAAACATTTTAATGACACTCGCTGGATATCTTGGTGTATCTTGCTGATATCCGGCTGTTTCGTTCGTTTTAGCATCTATTAAGGTAATCGATAAAGGCTTTGTAGGCATTTGATCACTAGCAAGCTCTACAACATCGTTAACAATGGCTTGCAACTCTTGAGAGTGTTTAAAATTTGGAGGCTTTTTGAGATTGTAGACGACTTCTAAATCTTGTTTTTCTGGTTGACGAGAGGGAATAGGCAGTGACTTGGCAACAGCCCAGTCAGGAACTGGTGGAGGTGGAGTGAGTGATTTGGAATTTTGTCGAGAGGGTGATTTGGCAGCAACCTCGACAGCAGGAGTTGGCAAAGGTGCAGTTGGTGAATTGGCAGCAACTTGGACACTAGCAGGTGAAGCCGATGTCGGTAGATTCAACGAATATTGAGCAGATGATTTTACAAATTGTTCTGCCATATACTTGGTTATCAAAATGGCTATCAATACACTTAGAATTGTGAATCTAAGTGCCAGATGATTGACTTTGCTAGCCAAGCTGAGCTTTGAGAATTGGTTAGAGAGAATTTGATATTTACGCCGTTTCGGCATTTTATTTAATTTTTAATTGGTTTTTGTAAGGACAAAAAAGTTAACATGACGCATTTTAGCAAAAAGGTGTAATTTATACCAAAGACATTTAGAGAGATTTTGAAAATCAAGGCAACTGTAGTTGTAGCGGTTCTCATTTGCCTTGAATACAGTTTTTGTAGGCTGTTCTGCCCTGCGATACGTGTCAGCTTCAAGCTCAAATACCCAATTTACCCTCGTTTTAGATCCCCGAACCCCCTTAAAAGAGTAAACAGTACCAGCCGTAGTGACGCTTTCTCGGGCTGGTGTAGTTGTACTGGCACCAACGCTTTCTGTGCTCTTGGTGTAGTGTTTCCCCCGGAGGATGAAACTGATAACTGATAACTGATAACTGATAACTGGTAACTGTTAAAAAATGCTGATCATTTTTTTGATTGAGTCAGTGCTATGACTTGCTCGAAGTCGAAATTTTCAACCAAAACTTTCAAAGCCTCGATCAAATCTACTTTGTCTGCTGGAATTTGTTCCATAAGTTGAACAATCAGCAAATCATTGCCTTGGCTAGCAGCATTGTGAAGCTGTTGTATCCACTCAGCAGGCATACTTGCTATCTCAGCAGCCAAGTTAGCAGAATTGGTAACAACCTCACGCATCGGTGGAGTGATATCTGCATTTGGAATGTGTTCTTGGTAAAGATATCGCACACCCAAGTATTTGCTTATTTCTGCTAGCAAATCTTGTTCTTGAAACGGTTTACTCAAGACATCGTCACAACCAGCGCTCAATATTTTGTGTTTTTCTTCTTCAAAAGCGCTTGCTGTTAGGGCGATGATGATGGTTTGGTGAGGATCAGGAACCATCTGTTTCATCTGCTTCTCCCTTGCCTTAATCAATCTACTTGCTTCATAGCCATCCATCACCGGCATCCGCATATCCATAAAAATCAAGTGAGGTTGCCATATTTCCCAAAGAGTGAGAGCATCTTGACCGTTGGTGGCTTCCTGTACTTGAAAGCCTAAGCTGTCCAGCAGCTTGACTAATACCATACGGTTGGTTTGCTTATCCTCGACAACTAAAATCCGATAACTTGGTTGCTGGGGAGCTAAACGTATGGCTTTTTGACTCGTGAATTCAAGAGTTTGTGTTTTCGCTTCTGTTGCCTGACGCGCTGGAATAAAAAAGGTAAACTGAGTTCCAACCCCCAAGGTACTGCTAACGTGGATTTGCCCACCCATGATTTCCACGAACTTTTGAGTGATGGATAAACCTAAACCAGTACCTTGACCAGATTTTAACCCAGTTGTGGTTTGTGCAAAGGCTTGAAATAATTTATTGAACTCCTGGGGGTCAATGCCAGGACCAGTGTCTGTTACCTCGAAGTGTAGGGTGTAAGGGGGAGAAAAAACTCCTCCTTCTTCCGTATCTTCGTCTATATCGCCAGTTGCGCCATCTGTGAGCGACACCCGCAGAGTTACACTGCCTTTTTCCGTAAATTTAATAGCATTGTCGAGTAAATTAATTAATACCTGACGTAGTTTATTTTGATCAGTTGTAATGTATTGCGGCACTTCGGAGGTTCGCTCAAATACTAAGTTTAAACTCTTGGATTGAGCCTTGAGTTTGAGCATGCCCTCTAAACTATCGAGCAATCGATGCAAATCAAAGTCATTTTCATTATATGAGAGCCGTCCTGCTTCAATTTTAGACATCTGTAAAATGTCGTTAATTAACTCCAACAGATGTTCGCCACTACGATTAATGATTTTTAAGAATTGCTGATGCTCTGCTTTTATGGAGGAGTCGCGGTTCATCAGTTGGCTAAAGCCAAGGATTGCATTGAGTGGCGTTCTCAGTTCGTGGCTCATATTTGCTAAAAATTCGCTTTTAGCGCGGTTAGCTTTATCAGCGATTTCCTTAGCTTGTTTGAGTTCGGTTGACTGCTTCTGCGTTTGTGCTAACAATTCTGCTTGTTGAATTGCCACTCCCAACTGTGCCCCAATCTGAACCACCATTTTTATTTCTGCTTCTTTCCAATAACGAGGAGCAGAATTTTGATACACTCCTAGCAAACCCCACAGCTCATTGCTACAAAAGATAGGAACTGTGAGATAAGCCCTTGCTTGAAATTGTTCTAATAATTCAAGGTAACAAGAGTCAAAACCAGCCTCGTAAATATCCGAAACGCAGCGATAGTTTGTGCCAGAACGGTACATACCGCCTTGGGTGTTGTACAGATAGGTGTCTTGTATGATCTTATCTACATTCGCAAAACCTTTAATAGCACAATTGTCTTGATTGACAGCAACCTGTGTCAATTCGGGTTGATTTTTTTGTTCCTCTATCAGTGCTTTCCAACCTTCTGCTACTGACTCGGAGACAAATTCTCCACTCCAATCCGGATGAAAGCAATAAACAAGGACGCGATCGCACTTTAAAACTTGTCGCAACTCTTGCGTTGTCGCGCTAAAAATTTGCTCTATTTCCAGAGTTTGACGCATCCGTTGAATCACAAAGGCAATTGCCCTTTCTCGTTCTGCACTTGAAGCGAGCAACTCTTCTGCGAGTTTCCGTTCTAGTTCAGCTCCTGCACGAGCCGCAAAAATTTGTAAAATTGACTCTTTGCCCAAATCAATCTCTAATGGTTTGACATCCATCACCACCAAGTAACCGATAACCTCCCCGTTCGAGTCAACTAGGGGCATCAAATAACTGTAAAGATTCGACTTGCCGACATCTTTGTCTCTACGTAGAACCACTGAAACGTTGTCGTCAACTCCGCCAAAGACTGGTTTACAGTGTTCATCTGTAATAGCGGCTATATTATACTCAAAATTGTGACCGTAGTCAACATCATTCCAGAATGCCAGGGTACGAAGCTGGCTTTTCAGCTCATTAGTAAACTCACTGACAAAAGCGTAACGAACTTCTAAAACTTGGGCAGTATAGCATACGCACGAGCGAAAAAACTCATTACCAGTTGTATAAGCTGTTCCCTCAACAATCAATTGCAGTGTCGCTTCAACTTGCTTTCTTTGAGTGATATTGCTAAAAGTGCAGACAACTCTGTCTACGCTACCATCATTTCCCATCTGAGGGTCTGCATTCACTAACAGCCAGCGTTGCTCTTGGCTTTTGGGATCTTCAATCCCCATAACTATATTGTGAATCGGTTTTTGTTGCGTTATTGCTTTGTACACAGGTCGTTCTTCTTCTGGGAGAGGCGTACCATCTTCACGCAACAACAACCAACCTGTACCAAACACCTGGCGCTGTTTATTATTAGGATCGAGATTGAGGAGATTTTTTGCTGCTTGATTGCTGATCAGAATTTCGCCATTGCAATTAAGCAACAAGACTCCCACTTGCATTTCTCGGATGAGCGTCCGAAAACGTTTTTCACTTTCTTCTAAAGCTTGTTGTTGTAATAACTGAGCTGTTAAATGCTGGTCGAATAGAGAAGTTAATAAAGCTAAAGTTAAGACGAATAATGTCGAAATGCTAATGGCAATCGCCAACCAGGGCTGACTTATGACAGGAGATTCCACTTTTGATAAATTCTTGTGGGCGATAAAGTGAGTTGCCCACATTCCAGTGTAGTGCATCCCACTGATGGCAATTCCCATTAAAAAAGCGCTGCCAACTTTCTGCCATATTACCCCTTTCAAGTCTTGATTTTTTTGCAGCCTAAATGCCAGCCAAAGAGCTGCAAAAGAGGCAATAATTGCAATGACAACTGACAAACAGACTAAAATTAAGTCATACTCAATCTTCGCCTGAAGTCGCATAGCTGCCATACCTGTGTAGTGCATCCCAGCAATGGCAACTCCCATACAAACGCCACCACCAATGACAAGCGGTGTTGAAATAGAATGCGAGAGTAAGAATAAAGCGATGCCAGAAGCTAGGACTGCACATAACAGAGAAAGCACAGTGATCCATACATCGTAAGTCACTCTCTGAGGCAATTCAAAAGCGAGCATGGCAACAAAGTGCATTGACCAAATGCCTGTTCCCATAGCTACAGATCCCCCCAATAGCCACAGCAAACGCCTCCATTTGCTAGAAAGCAGCACTCGTCGTGATAAGTCTAAGGCTGTATACGAGGAAATAACTGCGATCGCCAAGGAAAGTATTACTAGTTCTAATTTATACGTTCCTGTCATTTCGCTATACATATTTTTTTATGCACCTAACCGATGACTGAAATTTGATCTGGCTATTTTCAGGAAGTGTCATACTTATATTTTTTAGGGATGCAGGAATATACCCTACTGGGCATTTTTAATTTATAGAAGCACTTAATAACATTATTTTCTCAATTTATGCTTATTTCCAGCTGCAATCTCAGATAAATCCTATCCTCCACATCATCTGCATTATGTAAAAACTCTATATTTATCAATGATGTTTAAGTAAGAAAACGATGAGGAAATCTATTTTATTTCGGGAATAAATACGTAATTTCACGTATAAAGTTAATTTTGTGATTTCCCATCACCGAATACCTCGCACCGTGGAAGCCCCTGCATTTATGCATGGGGGTAAGGTGCAGGCGATTTTAATCGCCGTCTTAAAATACATACGAGTAACCGTCCTTTTTGTGAATATGCTTGCAATACTTATACGAAATCCCTTGAACTAGTCCATTTTTAGTTGAGATGTTGAAACTCCCTGTTGCACGAGTAGCAATCCTTCCGACATATTCCCCAACCTTTTTACCACTAGTTACGATTGCTTTAACGATGTCTCCAGTTTGAAAACCAAAGTGAATCTGTTTATTTGAGCGGTGTCTACTCGGAAAGCCAAATTTGTCAGTTCCACACATTTGACGCGTGCCGTGTCCATTAGCTGTAATCAACAAAGGCTTAACTCCCTTGATATTCAGAATTGGCGTTGACTTGCCAATGCAAGCAGCATCTAGCCAATGAGTTTTCTCTAGGTTTTGTTGATTGCGGTTGAACTTGGTTAAACCACCAGAGCCTGTTTCTACGGGCAATCCAGTTGATTTTAAAACGTTCAACAATGCAAATCTAGCTGTGTTGACTGCTGCTGCATCGGAGAGCGGTATGCAGGCTTGTTTCAAAATTTTATCCAACCTATATTGGTCTTTTTTGAGAAACTCTTTAATATCTTTAGTTCCTTTCTTTAAGTTACATTTCTCACAACTTAAGGTCAGGTTAGTAATTGAGTTCGTTCCTCCTTTAGCTCGTGGATGAATATGCTCTATCTGAAGTGGAACATCCTTAACTCCACAGTAGGCGCACTGTCTATTCCACTTTTCTAATAGAAATTCTCGTGTTTCGTAGCCTGCAAGAGTACCTTGTTGATACTCTTTGCCTTGAATATCTGGATTACGCATCAATTGCATATCAAAACGTACTAGCTCTTGACTGATGGCTTCAATCGGCGCAAATTGGCGTAACTTGTCAACCCAGGTTTTGATATTATCAACCCGACTTTGTAAACTAGGCGCTAACCACCCTTGTAGACGAGTTCTATTCAAAAATCTCGGTTGACGATATCTAGTTTTACGATTTCTTCTACTACGTCTTAATTGTCTTCTAGAGGTTAAAGCATCTCGGATTGCAAAGCCTCTATGCTTTAACTCGGCTGCAAAAACTACTTCACCTGTTGAATCGTTGACTAATGCTATGCCAGTATGTTTAGCTCCGGGGTCAATTTTTAATCTTAGTGGTTGAACTGGAGCTTCTGCAAAAGCTTCTTTCAGAATAATTGTAAAAGGAAAACGCCTAAAAACTGCTGCTTTCTTGTTTCGTAATAATTGTCTCGCTTGTGCTGGGTGAACTGGATCTAATGGTCGTTTGTTAGTGTCTAGAACAAATATTTTGGACATGAAGTCCCTCCGCAGCGGGTAATGTTAGCTTCGCCAATGTTAGAGGTCGGTACTACCCAAGCTGCACTTCCTTAACCCTTGTACAGATGTTTAACAGTTTGGTTCTAGAGCAGGGAACTAGCGAGAGCATCCCCTGGTAGGTCTTTAACTCTTGCCTCTAACGTAGTTCAGTTAAGAACTTAGGCTGGTCAGATGGGCTTTTTCAAGCCCCCGGATTTATCCGTGGGGTTTCTGACAGCTATACCAATTCTTTGTAACGATGAGCTTAATAATTACCTCCGTTTCGGCATTCCCCCTTGCCTTGGTAAGGGGAAACTACAGAAGGGTCGGAGAAAGCTCCTAGTCATGGAGAATTAGTAATACTACTTGTGTAATTCTCTCAAATGTATTGTCAGGAGTGTTTCTACTAAAAGATAATCTTTACAAAATCCTCTCGCTAACTTCAGGAGCATTAAGTTGGTCAAGAATGGACCAAATGTGCTGTAACATTGGTTCCAAACCAGCACCCGTAACTGCCGAGATCAGAAAAACAGGGGAGTAGGAGAGGTGATTGAGCTGTGTCGCTAGCGCTTCCAAATCCTTTGTTTCCCGATCAACAGCATCAATTTTATTCAGTGCCAAAACTTGCGGACGCTCTACTAAACCCCGTCCATATGCTTGCAATTCTTGTTGAATTGTGTTATATTCACCGACTACATCATCGCTAGTTGCATCAATCAGATGTAGCAGCACGCGCGTGCGCTCAATGTGACGCAAAAAATCGTGTCCCAGCCCTGTTCCTTGGGAAGCACCCTCGATGAGTCCAGGAATATCAGCAAAAACCGTGCCATCTCCACTGGGTTTGCGCACGACACCCAAATTTGGAATGAGCGTGGTAAACGGGTAGTCAGCAATTTTGGGACGTGCGGCGGATAAAGCTGAAATCAAAGTTGATTTTCCGGCATTTGGCAACCCAATAATCCCTACCTCCGCTAAGAGTTTCAACTCCAAACGGAGTGACTTGATTTCCCCTGGTAGTCCTGGGAGGGCGTACTCAGGGGCGCGGTTGCGGTTACTTAAGAAATACTTGTTTCCCAGTCCACCTTTACCGCCAAGAGCAACCACCAAAGTTTGCCCAGGTTCGACTAAATCCCCGAGTATCTCATCAGTTTCCGCATTATAAACAACAGTACCGCAGGGAACCTCAATGATCAAATCCTTGCCATTTGCCCCTGTGCAATTATTTGGTCCCCCACGAGAACCGTTTTCTGCCTGAAAGCGGTGGTTATATCTAAAGTCAAGCAACGTTTGCAGGTTTTGTGCAGCAACTAACAATACTGAACCGCCTTTTCCCCCATTCCCCCCAGCCGGACCACCCGCTGGTACGTACTTTTCTCTGCGGAAGGCGACAATACCATCGCCTCCCTTTCCTGCTTCAACTTCAATTTCTGCTTGGTCGATGAATTGCATAATACAGTCCTGAGTTATGAGTCATGAGTTATAGTCATGAGTTATAAATTATAAGTTTTTCACCAACTCCTCACTTTGTCTTTGGTTAAAACCAAAGGCTCACCTGATTCTTTACTTGTAACTCAGGACTCAGCACTCAGGACTCAGCACTTAGATATATGGCGAAACATCCTCACCGCAGTCATCCGCAAGATAGGATAGAGCGCGGAAACGTAAGCCCACAAGTTGTTCATACAGTGGGTTGAGTTTGCACAGCGGGGGGATGTGAACAATTTTGCGTTTGAACAGCGTGACATCACGCTCGAAGGGACACTGATTAGGTATCATCTTACATAAAAAACGAGCAACTCTAGGGTCTTGGATGTCTAGCTTGTCAAGCCAGTCGCGCATAGGGCGCAGTGCATCAATTTGACGCTTTGTTGGTGCAGCTTGTAAGGGAATTGGAGTCGTCGTTCCGGAAACCTGCGGCTGTGGGTGTTCGACGGTGTGACGGAGGGCTTCTAAGAGATCCTCTGGCTGTTCTAGGGCTTGGCACAACTGGTGCAGCAGATAGTCCTCGCTAGAAGAATACGTACCGTCTGCGATCGCCACCATAACTGCTGTGCGTAAGAAATTTTCTGCTGTTTTTGTCCCTTTCCCTAAAACAGCGGCTAATTCCTCTGGTTCTATTGGGTCTAATGACTCTATTTTGATGCCAGGAGCCAGGTCATCTTCGGTGATGGTGGCAATTAATTCCTGTTCTTGGGCATCGAAGTCACCATCAGCCCAAGCAATGGTGAGTAATCCACGTAGCCAAGCGGCAATTTGTTCGCTGGTATAGGGAGATTTCACGGCACTTGTCATAAAGTTACGCCTCAAGCAACTCTCACGTCCATAGTAACCTGCGCTTAGATGACAAACTGTGGTGCTTATTGCCAAAGCCTTTAATATTCCTAAGTACTGAGCAATAAGTTTTGAGCCATTTTTTCCATAATTTCTTGTACCCTACTCAGCATTCAGCACGGTCTTGCGTACTTTACTTAGCACTCAGTACTGACTTGCGGTACAATCCGTCTGAAGGGAATATTGAAAATTTTTTCTACTTAGAACAACAAACAGCAAATTAAGCAATTCTGTCGAGGTGTTGATGACTAAAACCAAAGTTGACTTAGGCATCGTACAAGAAACACTACTCCTTACCCTTTGGGCAAGAGCTGCTGAACTACAGCAACCTGATCCGATTATCTGCGACTCCAAATCGGCTGAGATACTTGAGGCAATTGATTACGATTTTGATAAATTGGCTACTGCAAAAGGGTCTCAAGTAGGCTGCTGTTTGCGAGGGCTGATACTTGACAACTGGGTACGCAGTTACCTTAAACAGCATCCCCAAGGTTCGGTTGTCGAGATTGGTGCAGGACTGAACACGCGCTTTGAACGAGTGGATAACGGCGAGGTGCGCTGGTTTGATTTAGACTTGCCAGATTCAATGAGACTGAGAAAGCAGTTTTTTGAAGAAACCGAACGGCGTAAGTTTATCACTGCTTCTGCTTTAGAGACAGACTGGATAGCGAATGTAAAAGCGGTGAGTGCAGAACCTTGTCTGTTTGTAGCAGAAGGGGTATTGATGTATTTTAACGAACAGCAGGTCAAGCAGTTGTTTGCCAATCTTTTAGAGCATTTTCCTGGTTCTTGGTTTGCCTTTGATTCTGTATCTCGATTATTTGTAAAGAATCAAAAAAGACATGGAACACTAAAACACACTTCGGCAAAATTGGTTTGGAGTATCTCAGATATTCACCAGATTAAAAACTGGGACTCCCGATATCAAGTGATGGAAGCCTGTACTTTTGCAGACTTACCAGCTAAATATCTGCGACGTTTTCCTCTGATATATCGCTTGCTATTTTCGTATATTCCTCCCCTACGAAATTCCTATCGCTTGGCTTTAGTGAAATTAGGTTGATCAAGTCATTTAAAGTTTACACAGGGGCATAAATCATAATGTTCTATTTCGGTATCGAGCATGAAGTGGCTTTCCTAAATCAAGAAGGAAAATTTGCAGATTTTTCCTGTACAAAATTTGATGATTTCCATGAAATTGTTAAACAACTTCCCATATATCCCAATGACTATTATCAACTGCGTCTTGGAGATGCGGGGATTAGGAAAAAAAGATGGTATATTGAGGGATTTGAACGTTTTGCAGATTCCGAACAAGTTATTGATTGTGTTCCTAAAGGTATCGAAATCAGAACAACTATACACTCTAACATTCAAAGCACTATTGCTGAATTATCAGAAAGCTTTCATCTGCTGTGTGAGGTTGCTGCACAATTTGGTTTTTCGCCGATTTTAGTCAGTTTTAATCCGTACCGTACTGTTTATCAGCCTGAGCCACCATTAAATGATTATGAAATAAGACAATTACAGGGTGATCCGGAAGAGCAAACTGCCAACATTCACATGGTGACATATGGACCAGATTTAAATATTTCAGTCGCTGACTTGCCTGTTGAACATCTAATTGATATTGGCAGAAAGCTGACTTATTACAGTCCCTACATCGTTCCTTTCAGTTATAGTTCTCCTTTTTATAAAGGTGAGTTGTGGCAAGGACTGTCAGTACGAACGTTTATTAGGACAGGAAAAAGACCAGCAACGCTGGTTTTTGTAGAGAAACAGGAACAACTGATTAAGAGTGTCCCTTCATTGACGAAAATAGCACGTATCCCAGCAGAAGTAGGTCGTATCGAATTTAAGGCGTTTGATAGTTGTGCTGATTTTTCTATTTATGCTAGTTTATTAACCTTGTTGAAAGGTCTTATTTTAGACCAATCCCTAATGGGTAGAGCAACAATACCCGATGTCGGTTTGCACCAACTCTCGGCGCAAGAAGGATTTGACAACGAAGATATTTTTGCGATCGCCTCACCGGTTTTGCAAGCAGCTGAAGTTGCGCTTGTGGACGATCCAGATGTTCATTTGTTAACCCCGCTCAAAATTCTTCTCCAAAAGCGAAGAACCCCAGCGCATGAACTGATTGAGGTTTACAAGAGAGTAGGTGTGATAGAACAGGTACTGAAACAGACTTACTCAGCACAATAAAAACGTTGTAGGTTGAGTGAGCGTAAGCATTACCCAACCCCTGTGGCATGAGAATTTTCATAAGGATAATCGCTTTTTCAACAACTTTGTGGATAGGCGATTACTCCTTCAAAACCTTTGATAAGAGAGGGCGATCACAATAATTGACATCTCCCCCTTTTAGAAAAAGGGGGATTCTAGACTGTTGCAGCTACGGGGTCTACAAGACCACCGCCAGTTGCCTGCTGTCGGGAAACCCTCCCGCAGCACTGGCTCCACTTCGCTGCGTCTACGATATGATTTATTTAATCGCGTAAACAAGTCATATCGTTGTGGCGTTGCCAAAACCGCCCTACCTACCTCGACTAGGCTTACGCCTAGCTGTGTAGCTACTTTACGTGCAATATTTGCTGCACCGTTTGCATCCGCGTTTATCAACAAACCCGATGCTGTTTTATACAATCCGCGCTCTATTCTTCTACCCGATGGCTTCCAACATGTGGGTTTTTCACCAAATTTATGAAGACTATCGCCATCTAGGAATGAAGCTTTGCTGGTATAAGCTTCTTCAGTAACTGTTACTACAATTCCATACTCACCCGCTAGTTGTTTTAACCGTGTAATCAACCGTCCTGTTGGAATGGGGACAAAGTTTTGATTATTCACTTTGCCCATTTCAGATCCAACTTTGTGTCCCTCGTTCCATCCAATTATGATGTTGCCAATTTTGTCACTGAGGCAACGATTGACGATGAATCGCGCAGCTTTGTTGATTGCGTCTCGCATCTGGTTGTTGCGTCGTCGCTGCACTCGGTCAAGGTTGCTGTCCCAATAAAAGTCTGACTTGCCTGCTTTATATTTGGCAACTAAACGACAATAACCTTGGTTCATTGCCTTCAGTTTGCGACCATCAATAATGAAGCTTTTGCCACGTGTTGAAATACCAGTCAACCAGTTTGTGCCACCGTGGTCAAAGGACCATGCTTGGCTGTAATCAAGGTTTGGATTGGTTTCAATTGGTTGCTTGCCGTCATCAATTACCCAATCGATAACAAACTCGCCGAGAGTTGGACGTATTGTTACCTCTTTCACCCAATCAGAATCTATAAAATCAGGCAGCTTTAGCTTAATTTCAGTGATGAGTTCCGGCTTTGTTTCTTTGCTGATTGATGGCCTTACTTGTCCATCTTTAAAACTGAGAGCCTGACGTGGGAATGTTACTGCTGCCAGTCCTCCTTTCTTGCGGTATTTGGGTAAAGACGGTCGGTCAACCTCTCCCTTGTAGTAAGCCTTGACCAATCCGTTGTAACTGGTAATTGACTCACCGACTGACTTTAAGGTTTGTTGTGCTGCTTGTGCTGCCAATCCTTTGTAGTGTGGATTGTCTTTGAGGACTTTATCTAATTCTGGATAAGAACTGTTGCATTGATATGTCTTCCAAGCACTGCGTAGCTCGTCACCGCGCCAGTAAGTGGTATATGCATTATCCATCTCTTGAAGACGCGCATAATGAGTTTGACGTGTATGATAAATAGCACAATTAAGCAAACTATTAGCGTGTTGACATTGGTCTAACCAGAACGCTTTCTCTTCTTCCGTAAACTTTGCTTTAACTGGGATTGTTCTGTACAACTAGCCTCACATCCTGTTGTTTATTATCATTGTAACTACATTAGTTAGCAACACAATTACGGAAAATGGCTAAACTTTCTAGTAAAGATTATGAATATCGGCGCACTGAGAATTCAGTATCGTCAATAAACTATCATTTTGTATTTGTTCCAAAGCGCAGAAAACTTGTACTTGTACAGGACGTAGCAAAGCGTTTGCAAGAAATAATCTTTGAATTGGTGACAGAGCACGGTTGGAAAATGATTGCATTAGAAATCATGCCAGACCATGTTCACTTTTTCATTAATGCCCCCACCAATGAATCAGCCGCAGATATTGCAAGATGGGTAAAAGGTAGGGCTTCCCATCATCTAAGAAAAGAATTCCCGCAACTAAAAAAACTACCCGCTTTGTGGACTCCGACTTATTTTGTAGCGACGACAGGTCAAGTCAGCACCGAGGTAGTAAAAAAGTACATTGAAAATCAACGCGGAAAGTAGAGAAACGCCGGGTTAAAACCCGTCGGGTCGGATTTCATCCCCTGGCTAAAGCCTAGGGGTTCTCATCCTCCCGCTTGCAGCCTGATAGATAGAAAATCTAGAACGTTTGCTGTCATGTCCAAAGCAAGATAGAAACGACTAGCTACAATAGGCTTGTTGCGCTCATTCGTTTTCTTGGTGTACTTCTTGGCGACGCCAGTCGCCTGGCTGTCGGGAAACCCTCCTGCAGCGCTGGCTCGTCTTTGCGCCTCTGCGCGAGACATAATAACATTTATGCAATCTTGTCTAATATCGCGGCAAATTCTCTATTGAGAAAGTGTGCTTCTGCTAGGAAGTAGAGGACGATGCTTGTTAAATTTGATTAAGCTATTAGCTACTAGCTACCAGCTGTCAACTTTTTGGGTATTGGGGTAACTTACCAACTAACTCCTATCATGTGCGCTTATATAACCCTGCGGAAATTCGTAGTAGGGACTTTAGTCCTCTTTACCGACAAAGCAAGGACCGAAGTCCTTACTACAAAGAAGTTTTATTATGGGTAATTAAGCGAACATGATATCAATCCCTAAAAACGCAGACGGCTGATATCTAGTCGCTATTGATTAATGGAGATAAATTTGGTGGAAGCGACAAACACAGAAGCCAAACAGCGTGTTCAAGAACTGAGACAACTACTACAAAAAGCTAGCTACGCCTACTATGTCCTCGATTCGCCCATCATGGAGGACGCAGTCTACGATCGCCTGTATCGAGAATTGCAACAGCTGGAAAATCAGTATCCAGAATTGGTAACACCTGATAGCCCGACTCAACGGGTGGGAGAAAGACCAGCAACCCAATTTATCTCGGTACGCCATAATATTCCACTATATAGTTTAGAAAATGCGTTTAACATTGAAGAATTAAAGGCATGGGAAGGGCGTTGGCGGCGACAAGCACCGAATGTCGGTGAGGTAGAGTATGTCTGCGAGTTGAAAATTGATGGTTCTGCCTTAGCATTGACATATGAAAACGGTGTTCTCGTAAGAGGTGCAACTAGGGGTGATGGGGTTACGGGTGAAGACATTACCCAAAATGCACGGACAATTCGCTCAATTCCCTTGCGGTTAAATGTAGAAACGTTGCGTGAAAATTCTCTCCCAGAGAGGGTAGAGGTGCGGGGTGAGGCGTTTTTGCCCTTAGAAGTGTTTAAACAAATTAATGAGGAAAGGCAAAAAGCAGGTGAAACAGTCTTTGCCAATCCTCGAAACGCTGCTGCGGGAACCCTCAGACAACTGGACTCCAAAATTGTCGCCCGACGGCGCTTAGATTTCTTTGCCTACACGCTGCACATTCCAGGGTTGGATGATGCTAGTATTGCTAATACTCAGTGGGAAGCGCTGGAACTGTTACAAAAGATGGGATTTCGCGTCAACCCTAACCACAAGCTGTGTCCTTCTCTACAAGATGTTGCCCAGTATTACGAATACTGGGACACGGAAAGATTGAATTTGCCCTACATGACAGATGGGGTGGTGGTGAAGCTGAATTCTTTTAAGCTTCAGGAACAGCTGGGGTTTACGCAAAAGTTTCCTCGTTGGGCAGTGGCGCTAAAGTATGCAGCAGAAGAAGCACCCACGCGCGTGGAAAATATTGCTGTGAATGTGGGAAGAACCGGGGCGCTGACTCCGCTTGCAGAAATGCGTCCGGTGCAACTCGCGGGAACAACGGTTTCCCGTGCTACTTTACATAATGCTGACCGCGTTGCTCAATTAGATATTCGCATTGGCGATACAGTTATTGTTCGCAAAGCTGGGGAAATTATTCCGGAAGTGGTGCAGGTACTTAAAGAACTCCGTCCTGATCATACCAACCCCTTTGTCATGCCCTCCCAGTGTCCGGTTTGCGGTCAACCTGTGGTTAGGGAAACGGGAGAGGCGGTGACTCGCTGCGTCAATGCTTCTTGTCCAGCTATTCTTAAGGGGGCGATCGAGCATTGGGTGAGTCGCGATGCTTTGGATATCAAGGGAATGGGCGAAAAGCTGGTGCATCAACTTGTGGATAGAGAAGTGGTGCATTCTGTTGCCGATTTATACGACTTGACAGAAGATAATTTGTATGCGCTGGAACGAATGGGTAAAAAGTCGGCACAGAAGTTGGTGGAGGCGATCGCCCAATCGAAAAACCAACCGTGGTCGCGCGTGTTGTATGGTTTGGGTATTCGTCACGTTGGTAGCGTAAATGCTCAATTATTGAGTGAGAAGTTTCCCACAGTGGAACAGTTGGCGCAAGCAACGCAAGCTGAGATTGAAACTGTTCACGGTATCGGTGAGGAAATTGCCCAATCTGTACACCAGTGGTTCCGCATTAGTGCGAATCAAACTTTGATTTCTCGCTTGCAAGATGCTGGGTTGCAATTTGCTAGCGCAGTGGAAGAAACATCGGTGAGTCAGAGTCAGCAAAAGTTAGCTGGTAAAACTTTTGTGATTACTGGTACGCTTCCTACGTTGAAGCGGGATGAAGCAAAGGCTTTGATCCAAAAAGCTGGTGGGAAGATAACAGATTCTGTGAGTAAGAAAACAGATTATTTGGTTGTAGGAGAAGAAGCAGGTTCTAAGTTGACAAAGGCGCAAGAGTTGGGTATTCCGCAGTTGAGTGAAGAACAGTTGTTGGAGATGTTGCAGGATTAAGAAACCGCAGAGGCGCGGAGGACACAGAGGAGGAGAGGATGAGGTTCAAACATCCTCAAATCTAATAAAAAAGCCAAGTACTACGCAAAATTTAACTCAATCTACGAGTAAACATTTGCTCTACTGTTGGAACACGTTCATTTTTTGTGCCGCCGTTACCAGTGACTTTTTCGTATTCCAAAAAATCCCCGAATTCTCTTCTCTCTTCTTCTGTCATACGGAATTCTTTGGCAACAGCTTCTACCTGCTGGATATCTTTTTTATTCCCCAAATAAACTCTCTCTGCAGTAGGATGACACGCAGCTTTTACTCTGTGATTTTAGTCAGTGACCAGTTCCACATCAAAAACTTCTGCGAAGCACTGCGCTACGTGAGAGCGTACCTCTAACAAAGAAATGTCAGGAATCCATTGCGCTAAACTGCCTACTGGTTGATCAGCAATACCGCAGGGTACAATGTGCTCAAATCCTGTCATGTCAGGACAGACATTTAATGCAAAGCCGTGCATCGTAATCCAACGGCTGACTTTAATCCCAATAGCAGCGACTTTATGCCCTTCTAACCAAACACCCGTGAAGCCGGGATTGCGCTCTCCCTGTAATCCATAGATTTTGATTGTACAAATTAATACTTCTTCTAATTGGCGCAAGTACCAGTGGAGGTCTTTACGGTAACGTTGCAAATTTAAAATTGGATACCCCACCAGTTGACCAGGACAGTGGTATGTGACTTCGCCGCCGCGTTCAACTCGATGGACTTCATACATAGTTTTCGTGGAGTCAAATTTGAGAAATTCTGAACTGGCTCCTTGTCCCAAAGTATACACGGGTGGATGTTCTAGCAATATTAGCACGTCCTCTAGGCTGGGGTTTTTGATGCGCTCGGCTAGGAGAGTGCGCTGCCACAAGAGTGCATCTGAGTATGGTATGACTCCCTGGTTATATAACAAACATCGGCGATTGTGCAAAGACATATTACAAATTAAGGAAAAACTGAATCAGAATAGAGAGCAAAGTGTATCTCATATGACTAATATGAGTCAAAGAATGTCAAGCTTTGCAAAGGATTTTAAAGGAAAGTCAAGGGAATCGGTTTTGCAAAATACAAGGTGCTAGTTTTGAATATATAACCTCAATGGTGTTGGGAGGAATTCTCTGCAATAACCGTCACGCCAAGAAAATAGTAACAGATGTACTGGCTGATGACGCCTAAACAATGGTTGACATAAAATACAAGATTAAGAAGTGCAAAAAGACTTGTGTATTTTGGGAAAAACAATTAAGCCTCCAGCAAGGAGAAGACCTACGATGTCTGCGTGGATATCCAATTGCTTTTCAACCAATTTGGAATCACAGCAGAAATTCGTCGTAGATAAACACAGGCTACACGTCGAAAAAACTCGGCTTTGGTGGGCTTAAGGTAGTAGGTTGTCAACATGAAGTTGATATGTAAGTCTTTGTAGTCAGCGCTTTAGCGCTAAATCGCTGACTACGAAACCGTCAAATCAATGTTGACATAGGCGTCATACCAGCAGTAAGTCTAATCTAAATCTGTCCAAGATTGGTTGTGGCGGCAGTGATAGACCTTACCGCATTTCCTTTTCATCCACACCAAATTTACATACATTGAGCGGGAGAGTTTACATGAAGCTTGTCATCCACGGCAAAAATATTGAAATCACCGAGGCAATTAGGGATTACGTACATCAAAAGATTGAAAAAGCAGTAAATCATTATCAAAACATCACAAATGAAGTGGATGTGCATCTAAGCGTAGCTCGTAATCCTCGAATTAATCCCAGACAGGCGGCTGAAGTCACTATTTATGCCAATGGCAGTGTCATTCGTGCGGAAGAGAGTAGCGAGAATCTATACGCCAGCATAGATTTGGTGGCAGATAAAATAGCCCGTCGGCTCCGTAAATACAAAGAACGGCGTCAAGAGAAGAAAACACACGCCCAAGAGACAATCGAAGGAACTGTCCAACCGACAGTCGTGACAGATTTGATTGGCGATCGCACTCCCGAACTGCCTGAAGAAGTTGTCCGCTGCAAATATTTTGCCATGCCACCCATGACTATGGCAGAAGCTCTAGAACATCTGCAATTGGTGGGACACGACTTTTATATGTTCCTCAATGCTGAAACTGGCGAAATCAATGTCATTTACGAACGTAATCATGGCGGTTATGGTGTGATTCAACCCCGTAATACTCACACGAACGGCAAGAACGGCAAGAACGGGAAGACAGCCAATGGTTATGTTCCTATGCCCGAGAAGTCTGTCCACAATAAGGTGTAGTAGTCTATCAATTTTGATTTAAGGAGTTCGTAGTGAGCGCTTTAGCGCTAAAGCGCTTACTACAAACAAAAACGCTACAAATTTCTAACTAGTTGTACTTAGGCTGTTTGCAGTTGTTGCAACGTTTTGAGTGCTTCCTCAACGTGACCTTTAAAGTTAAACATTGAGTCGAAGACATACCGCACAGTTCCTTGTGGGTCAATGACATAAGTCACACGACCAGGGATTAAACCAAAAGCTGCGGTTGCACCGTATTGCTTCCGCACTTGGTCGCCTTTATCGCTTAAAAGGGTAAAAGGCAACTGGTATTTTGCGGCAAATTTCTGGTGAGATTCGGGTGAGTCGCCACTCACACCGATGACTTCTGCACCTGCTGTTTTGAATACCTCATATTGGTCGCGAAAGGCACACGATTCCGCCGTACATCCTGGTGTGTCATCTTTGGGGTAAAAGTACAGGATGACTGGTTTGCCACGAAAATTATTAAGGCTGACTGATGTACCATTTTGGGAGGGTAAAGTGAAATCGGGAGCTGTGTCTCCTACTTTGACTGGCATAGATTTAAAATTCCGAATCTAGTGTATGTGTGTATATGTAGATTAACTAATTATTTGTCAGTGTTAATTAACTTACCAACGCTTGATCATCGCTCATCAAGTTTATTGGCAATACGTTCAACAGCACGAACAAGTCGATCGAGGAGAGAAAGAACGTAGAGAATGGTGACTATATACAAAAAGAAGACAATTAATGGTACGAATACTTCCATACAAAAGTCCTTCAACTAACTGATACCTAATGCTACCAGCAGCACTCATTAGGAAGTGACACTTAAAAGTCAATAACAAATTGAAGTCCCAGATCCTTCTGGGTAGGAAATTCTAACACTTAAAGCAGACAAATAATTCCTCACTGTACATCTAGACACTTATTAACAAAATTTTAACTTGTGTGTTGCTTTACAAATTTATCTTGATGACCTGCATCAGGCGGAGTACTCTATAGTATTTCATCCAAAACTCCGTCTATGGGTCGTCTGACTTCACTTGATGTTTTTCGCGGCATGACTATTGCTGCGATGATTCTCGTCAACATGGCGAGTATCGCTGAACCTAATGTCTACCCTCCACTACTCCATGCAAAATGGCACGGCTGCACACCAACTGACTTAGTCTTTCCTTTCTTTTTGTTTATTATCGGTGTGGCGATGACTTTCTCTTTGTCAAAGTACACTGACGACAACAAACCCACAGCACCTGTTTACTGGCGTATCTTGCGCCGCGCCGCGATTTTATTTGCTTTGGGGTTATTACTCAACGGCTTTTGGAATAAAGGTCCTTGGACTTTTGATTTGAGTACTATCCGTTTTATGGGAGTGTTGCAACGCATCAGCCTGACATACCTACTTGCTTGTGTTGCAGTTCTCAACCTTCCGCGTAAAGGACAATGGATACTGGCGGGGGTGTTACTCATCGGTTACTGGTTAGCAATGATGTATGTGCCAGTTCCCGGTTATGGTGCTGGAGTGCTGACGCGAGAGGGAAATTTGGGTGCTTATATAGACCGTTTGATCATTCCTCAAGCACATCTTTATAAAGGCGACGGTTTTAATAATCTGGGAGATCCAGAGGGACTTTTTAGCACGATTCCCGCTGTTGTTAGTGTGCTGGCTGGCTACTTTGCTGGACAATGGATACGCAGTCAGCCAGTCAAATCTCGTACAAGCATAGGTTTAGTATTATTTGGTATTGGTTGCTTAATTATTGGTTGGGCATGGGGCTGGACGTTCCCAATTAACAAAAAGTTGTGGACGAGTTCTTATGTAGTTTTCGTTAGTGGTTGGGCATTATTGTTACTTGCAGCTTGTTACGAACTTATTGAAGTGCGACGGGTGCGGCGCTGGAGTAAACCCTTTGAAGTGATGGGATTAAATGCTATCTCCCTTTTCGTTGCTTCTGCACTGCTGATTAAAATCTTGGTGAGAACCAAAGTTGGATCTGGGGAAAATGCTCCCAGCACCTACAATTGGATTTACCAAAATCTGTTTGCCTCTTGGGCTGGGGCGGTGAATGGTTCTTTATTGTTCGCCATAGTCACTGTATTAGTGTTGGTAGCAGTTGCTTATGGAATGTATCAGCGACAATGGTTTTTTAAGGTTTGAGGTTGACGCAGTTTGGCATAAGGCAACACTTGCACCTCAGCTTATGCCAACAGTTGATGGGGTGCTGCTAGTTGCGGATAGTGACGCGTTCCCCAGTGAAGGTGAACCTGAACGGCTCACCCTCGCCCACCGGAACATTATCGTCTAGGGGATTTTGGCTTAGGTCGAAGGTACGAATTTCAAATGTCCCTTGCAATGTCTGAGTTTTTGGATTAAACGTCGCACGATAATCGGCTCGACCAGTCGTGACGGGCTGTGCGCTTTCCGGAGAAGGAAAATTGAAGTTGAGTGCCGTGGCGGTAATTTCTCCCTTTTCAGTACACTTCCAAACGCCTTGTCCATTGGTGAAACGATTGTTGGGGAAGGACTGAGCGGCGCTGGGGACGCCCTGATTACCGCCTTGGTTCGAGTCAATGGCAAAAAAATTGCCGTCTTCAGTCAGTGTTATCACCCTACGTCCTACAAAGTCGCCATTAAGAAACGTTCTCACGGAGTATGTACCGACGATTGATTTACGACAATCCGTTTGGTTATGACTTGCATCCGTCACGAGTTGAGCCTCTGCAAAACGTGGGAAAAGGGCATCCGGAATGGTGAGCGCTGACAAAGCACAAATTGTCAACACGGTGAAAGTTTTACGAGTTATCATCACTGCCCCTGTATTTGATGTGATTAGAGTCCCTAAAGACGATAATTGCTTCTGCTCGAGAAAAGCGTAAATTTTTATTAAAATCGGTAGAGCAAGAGACTCGTATTGTTTCTCAATCGAAGCAACATCTAAATATCAAGTCCAGATAAATACCAGTAGCGATCGCGCGGAGCGCACTGCCCCTTGGGCAATCGCTCTCACTACCCGCCCTATCCTATAACAAGTGCAGGGAGTATGTGACCCGCTCAAAATCGCTGTTTCAAATAGGCTCTCAGTTCATTCTGCTTTTGAACAGTTCCAGCAAGCAAGATACTAATTTTTCCAACCAGAATAGTGCCCCAGTTGACCAGCACAACACCCGTATTGCTTTCAGGATTAAACTCAATATCACTTAAATCAAGGTTTTCGAGTGAGCAATATTGCGTCTTGAAGGTTTCGCACGTCCAGCTGAGCATATTAAGCTTCTTAGCAATACCGGTGGGATATGATGCCCCATTAAAGCGTGGATTGCACTCGATCGCCAGATAACGCGTCTGTGTTGCATCTTCCACGACAGCAACATCAAAAGCAAATACCTCTTTCATTCCACGTTGCGCCATCCATTCGGCTATTGGTTCAACAGTTTCCCAAGGTTGATGCGTACTGGGATAGCGATTGCCTATATGGGCGTAGCCATCAAGTATTTGAGAAGTTACGGCGAGACGTTGAAGCTTTGAAGCTTCAACACAGTATTGCAAATTTAAAAAGGAGGAAGCTGTGACTTCCTCCTGGATTTGCAAAGGTATTTCATCGGGAAAGGTTTTCAGAATTTTGGAAAGCTGTTGTTGGTTTTCACATCGGCTAATCCCAGCACCATCAACGGAAATGGTAGGCTTGAAATAACACGGATAGGGAAACTCAGATAAGTCTTTGATAGCAGCCTTGTTTTGAAAACAAAACGTTAGAGGAACGCTAACTCCCAGCTTTTGTGCAAGCTGTATGAAGTTGTTCTTGCAGTTCATAAACTTAACCGCCTTCAACCAGTCGGAATCTAACTGGCGAAACCAATCTTCATCACAATCGGCTTTGCTTGCAGAATTGCCGAAGAAAAAAAGGGAAACGTTATGGTTAGGATACTCTTCCAAGACTCTTAGCGAGACATCCCAGATGACATTTTTGCTATGGCTTAAACCTATCCGTCCATAGTGTTCGGTAATAATATTCCATTGTGATTTTAAATCTGGGTGCAACTGAATAATATCCTCTGGGTCAGTCAAACCTAGCACCCTACCAGAATAAAGATGATTACCTATGACAGACTCATGGGTGCAGACCATGATGTCATGGTTGAAAATTTTATAGTGAGTCACTTTTCAATCGGTATTGTTAGGTTAACTGAAAACTGACGAAATATGGCAAACTTAAATTTATACTCTCACCAGATAAAAATTATAAAAATATATCTTTAGATAGATATTGAAATAATGTGATGGTATCTCCGCTTGCAGTGTCAATTTTCGCCCGGACACCTCAAACCTTCTCTTTAGGTGGCGTCGCGATACCTCGCCGGATCAGATTTGCCTCAAGTTCCTTGATGAATTTTAAGTCTTCTTCCAGGAGGGGCTGGCTTGAGCTTCCAGACGTGTTCCTCTCAAGGAAAGCAAATGCTTGCCGGAATTCATGTGGACTCGTCGGAATTGGTGAGTCAAAGTGACAGGAAATAATCCGTCCAAAATCCCAAGTTGCAACCTTGTCAGCCCAGCTAAGCACTTGGTTTGGTGCTTGGGGAAGAATGAGGGTTTGCAGAATCGGTGCCACAAATGGACGCCCATTTCCTCGTAGGGCATCAAATGACTGCTGCCAATTTTCTTTCCATCGAAACGGAAATAAACCAAAGTATGCTTTTGGGGACTTATTCGGTGCTTTGAGAGCATCGCGTAACGTCTGCCCCATTCCAGCTGTCTCCAACACACTTGGACGCAAGTAAATCGCAAACAATGAGATGCGTTGCCATCCCTTGCGACGGTTTGCCTCGTTGTCCTCGATGACTTCCACGGCATTGTCCCTGGCGTGAAAAAGCAAGGGGTACGGATCTAATTGGACGATCGCCGGTGGTTCTTCTGGCACACATAACACAGAATCAGTCACAAGTAAAGTGCGCGATCGCTTGTGCAAGACTGCAACTTCTGCAAAAGAACCCCGTCCCAGGTTGATGTCCAGCACCGCGTAGTCGAACTCATCAGCGAAGGGAGTTCCGCTTAAATCCTCTGGGAGCACGTGAGTTCGTTTTTGAGGAAACCCAAGCCAACTCAACGGTAAGTTGAATGGGAAACTCCACTGGTGCGGTGCGACGAACACCTGCGCTTGTGGAAAGCGTCTGGCAAAGGGACCAACGAAGACCTTATGCTCCAAACCAGAACTCGTTGGCAGGATGATATACTTAACGTCACCGTGAACAGCCACCAATTCGTTCACTAAGCGGACACACTCTATCGTCGGAGCAACAGGTGCATAGACAAGGAGACCGCCTGCAGCGAGCTTGACGACGGACATACGAATTGGCACGACGGTGTAGAGGATGCCCTGAAGCTGATCGAATGTCCAGATAGTGTCCTTAACTATTTCCCTGCGAAGCGTCCGCCGCTTGTTGTAGGGGTAGAGCGGTACAGCAGGCCAAAACGGCCAAGACCAATCTCTCGGATGCTCCTGTGGCTGTATCTTCCTTTGACGTTCCTGTGAGTTCATCGTCCTTCTACCCCTGGAGTGTTTCTTTGTAATAGACTTCTTGCAAAAGTATGATTTAAGGATATTTAGAACCACATCGGACTTACGCAGAAGAGATCCCCCAACCCCCTTCCCAAGGGGGCTTTTAAGATTCCCCCCTTTTTAACAGTGAACAGTACCAGCCGCAGTTATCAGTTAAATAAATACGAGTGGTCGCGCGTCCCCCACCAAGAGCACCTTTATGCGTTGGTGGCGGTGAGCGCATCCCCCACCATACGCCGTCAGGACTGATAACTGATAACTGATAACTGATAACTGATAACTGATAACTGATTTAAGGGGAGCCAGCCTTGTTTTGGGGGTTCCCGAGGCAGTGCGTTGCGGGGGTTCCCCCGACGGTGCAAACTGCCGTCCCGTTGAGCGGACTGGCGTGGGCTAGGGGGGATCGAGGTTTCGGGTGTTCAGTGCGTAAGTCCTGCCACAGATGGACACAGATAATTAACTAGTGTCCATCTGTGGTTTAATTTTCTCCAATTTTGACTTTTGTAAGAGACTCCATAAGCTAAAGCTTACAACCAACAATAAAAATGGTTATTCCTTGCTTCTTCTATCCTTGGAGTGTTTCTTTCCAATAGGCTTCTCGCAGTTATGATTTTAAGGATATTTAGAACCACAGATACACACAGATTAATACACATAAATTCTCTGTGTGCATCTGTGTCCATCTGTGGTTTAATTTTCTCCAATTTTGACTTTTGTAAAAGACTCCATAAGCTTTAGCTCACAACCAAGCTCACAACCAAGTAGTAGGGTGGGCAGTGCCCTAAACTTATGTCCATCTCATCAGATTTTACTAAGCACTGCCCACCCTACAGTCGAAAAATGGAAACCCATCTACAAACTACGCGCCCACAGATTCCTTAGCAGCATACATCACTTCTACGGTAATTTGAGTGATATTCCGCTCACGAGCAAATTTCTCGGTGTTGCGCTTGACTTTACCACGCACAAAGCCAGGAATCTTGTTCAATTCTGCTTGCGCATCCTTAGCCCATGCTAAATCAGAATCAGCAGAAATGCCCTTGGTAATGACTTCTTTGGTATCGTGTCCGCCGAAGATTTCCAACAGGTGGTCTTCCATTCCTAGGGTGAAGGAATTGTAAACCAAATCTGCAATTTGGTTTGTTCCTTCGTAACCCATGAAGGGCTTGTAACCAATGGGGAAGTTCTGGATGTGAATCGGTGCAGCAATCACACCGCAAGGGATATCAAGGCGCTTCCCAACGTGGCGTTCCATTTGGGTACCGAAGATAGCAGAAGGTTCGACGCGGGCGATCGCATCCCCAATTGCACCATGATCTTCGGTGATTAGCACTTCATCACAATACTCGCTGACCTGTTCGCGGAACCAGTCTGCATCATACTTACAGTAGGTGCCAGCCCAAACAACGTGAATCCCCATTTCCCGTGCCAGAATTTTGGTCATAGCAGCAGCGTGGGTGTTGTCACCAAAAACCACAGCTTTTTTGCCGGTCAAGTTCTGACAGTCAATGGAACGGGAGAACCAAGCAGCCTGAGAGACATACAGGGTTTGCTCGTTGATGTATTCTTCGTAATCCACATCCGCACCTTGACCGTTAATTACCTGCTGAATTTTACGGATGCAACGAGCAGTTTCCACAACACCCATCGGGGTAATGTCTACGTAGGGCGTTCCAAATTGTTCTTCCAGGTAACGAGCTGCCATTAAGCCGAGTTCACGGTAAGGCACCAAGTTAAACCAGGCTGTAGGCATCTTCTTCAACTGGTGAACCGAAGCACCTTCGGGAATGACGGTATTCACCTCAATTCCCAAATCAGCCATCAGCCGCTTCAGTTCGGTGCAGTCGTGCTGGTTGTGGAAACCAAGGGTGGAACTACCGATGATGTTAACGGAGGGCTTTTCTGTTTTACCTTCGGGGAGTTCGCCTTTCTTGCGGGCTTTCTCGATGTAGTATTGGACGATTTGTTGCAGAGTGCGATCGGCAGCTTGCAGTTCGTTGAAACGGTAGTGATTCACGTCCGCTAGCATCACGTCTCCTTTCGCTTCTAGCTGCGCCCGCTCCACAAAGTTGTGCAGGTCTTCTTGTAGAATGCTGGAGGTGCAGGTGGGAGTTAACACAATCAGGTCTGGGCGTTCTTCAGCGTCTTTGCGGGTGATGTTGTCTACCACCTTCTCTTGGGAGCCGCGTGCCAAAACGTTACGGTCAACGACACTGGTTGTCACAGGGGTGAAGTTCCTTTCCCGCTCTAACATGGAGCGCATGACGTTGAAGTAGTCATCACCCAGTGGCGCGTGCATAATGGCATGAACATTTTTAAAGGAACTGGCGATTCGCAAAGTGCCAATGTGGGCAGGACCTGCATACATCCAGTAAGCCAATTTCATGTTTGTGTTCTCCCTTTTTGTGAAACAAAATGTATCCGATGAGAGGTGGATTAATGAGTGCTTGTTTTTTAAATCGTTTCTGATTTTCTCAGAACTTGCAGCTTGGAAGAAGCGAGGGTTAAGAAAGTTCAAATAGAGGAGCAATTGCTCTGAGGGCACTGTGCCTTGCGCGATCGCCCAAACCTCCTTGCTGATTATGATTCGGCTTTCGACTTAAACAACATCTATGTTGTCAAAGTGATATGAATCTTAATTTTTAAGCAAAGTTCTTAATAAGTAGTGGCTTTGTGGTGTTGATATTGTTTGCGAGTGCGTGCCCACACGGCATAGGGACACGTTATATCGTGTCCGCTTAATTACTTATAATTCCTGCTTTACCTCACCCCAACCCTCTCCTTTTTAAGGATAGGGTGCCGTAGGCTCTTGAGGTTATTCGTTTTTTATAAGTGTTTATCCGGACATGAAAAGCATTGCCCCCTTTGAACAGAACTCCAGAACGAGTTGCAGCACCAATGGCGCTGACAATCGAAACGGGGGTGGAAATCACTAAAGCACAAGGGCAAGCGATGACCAGCATGACCAGCGCCCGATAAATCCACACGGTGTAAACTCTTGCGATCGCTACGATTAAAGACGTGCTTAATATAAGGATTAATGTTCATCAGCTACGGGGGAAGTCAGAAGATGGGGTATCTGTCAAGGGCAAGCGAACGATGAAGGTGCTACCTTTACCAAGTTGGCTTTGCACCTGTATGCTACCCTTGTGCGCCTGAACAATTGCCTGGGCTAGAGCCAATCCCAATCCAGAACCACCAGTGCTACGCGAGCGATCGCTATGTACTCTGTAAAAACGGTCAAAAATCTGGTTTTGTTCGTTCGGTGCAATGCCAATTCCTGTATCTTCAATTTCAATCACTGCATCACCGTTGCTGCGCTTAAGGATGACTGTGACGTAACCGCCAGTAGGGGTATATTGAATGGCATTAGCAATTAAATTAGAAAGCAGACGTAAAAGTTGGTCTTCGTCCCCCATTACATATAACGGCTGATGGCAGAGAACTGAAGAAGTTAATTGCAAAGATGCTGCACTTGCTAACGCTGAATACTCTTCTATAAGGTCATTAATCAAAACGTTGAGACAGCAGGGTAGCCATTGTGTCGCCAGCGTTCGCTGATCCAATCGCGAGAGTAGCAGCAAATCAGCAACCAGTTCAACAAGTCGATGATTCTGACGCTTAATAGATACTAGGATATCTCGCGCCTCTTGTTCAGGCAGATGCTCTAAATCGAGTACAGTTTCCACTGTTGCGTTAATTGCTGCTAGAGGAGTACGCAACTCATGAGAGGCATCAGAAGTAAACTGTTGCATTTGTTTATATGACTTGTCAATTGGTCGCATTGCCAAGCCTGCTAGCCACCAACTAGAACCGCCAACTAGCAGTACCGTAATTGGCAATCCGAGTGCCAAAACCAATTTTAAAGCAGCGAGACGATTATCAAGTTCTTTGAGAGAGCGCCCCACCTGTATATAACCCCAAAGCTGATTATCTTGAGTGTGCAACGGCAGAGACATTTGACTGTAACGATTGCTTTGCGAGTCTTTGACAGTTTGCCACACTTGTGTTGTTTGCACAAGGGGCGGCAATTCGTTAGGTTGAAAACCTGCCACAGCAATCAACCGTCCCGAACTATCGACAAAACGGATATAATACTGTTTATCTTTGTAAAGAACATCAACAATGCCGTGTTCAGAGTGGGCAAGTTGATTGTGGCTAAAGATTTTTTGGGTGGGACAGCCCGAAGAAGCTTGACAAATATTTGGTAAAACTAACTGAAAAACTGGCTCCGTGCGACCAGGTTTTTTCAGAGTCGCTTCAATCACATTATGCAGTGTGCCTGTTACAGACTCCAGTTCCCGATTGATAGAAACCAGGTAAGCTTGGATGATTACCTCATACACGGCGAAACCACATAGGGACATAATCAGACCCATAACCCCTGCATACCAAAAAGCAAGCGTTGCGCGAGTCTTATGAAACAGTTTCATCTGCATTGCTAGGATTAAAACGATAACCCATGTTAGGGACGGTTTCAATTAAACCATCACAACTATATTCCGACAGTTTACGTCGTAAAAGTCGGATTTGAGCAGCCACCACATTACTAATACGTTCTGCGCTGAAGGTATAAAGATGACTCAAAATTTGGTCACGGGTAACAATGACGTTAGGACGTTTCATAAAGTATTCCAGCAGATGGAATTCCTTCTTTGTTAAAGGAATTACGTGCCTGTCACCATTAGGGTGCTGACGAGAAACTGTACAATTGCCGTAGTCTAGGATGAGACAACCAACTTGAAGTTGCTGAGGTTGGAAGGAGGGCGAACGCCTTTGCAAAGCCCGCAACCGCGCTAGCAGTTCCTCCATGCCAAACGGCTTCACCAGATAGTCATCAGCCCCTGCATCTAGTCCAGCTACCTTAGCTTCCATGCTGTCTTTTGCTGTTAGCATCAGCACGGGCAAAGAGGAGCCGCGAACCCGTAAGCGCTTACACAGTTCTAAACCTGATATTCCTGGCAGTAACCAATCAAAGATTGCTAGTGTATATTGCGTCCATTGGTTTTCTAGACAACTCCAAGCTTCATTCCCATCTAGAACCCAGTCAACAATATATTTTTCCTTGCTCAATTTGCGCGCTACTGACGCACCCAGGTCTGGTTCATCTTCAACTAGCAGAACTTTCATGTATAGCGTCTGTGCTTCTTTAAGTTACCATAAGTTACCATCAATAACTATGCAGTTGAGCTACACCAATCGGTAGCTCTGCATTATTACCTTCTAGTCTTGCAAAAATTCTATATAGCTTATCACCCGTGGTCGCGGCGGATTTTTTTACCTTGTTCATATTTATAGTGAGTATAGTGCCGGGGGCAACTGGTTCAGCGAATGCCAGTATAACTTTTTTGTCATTGATAGAAATATTGGCATTAATTTTTTTACCAGACTGGTCAGATACATCAATATTATCTCTGACAGTTATGTGAGATGGAGCTTCGATAGTTAGCTGGGAAAGAGCCTTGCATTGTTGGGGAATTTCTAATCGTAAGGTATGTCTGAGAACTCTCCAGTGGCGAATGCCTTGAGGAGATTCCACTAAGCTAATGACATGAGGAGAATTAAGAGATTCTGTTGTAGGATGTGCATAAGTACTAGAAACTGAAACTGTCAGTGTTAAGGTGACAGCAGCAGCATAAATGAGTGTTCTTTTCATTTGACGCCTCTAAGCAATGAAGTAGGTCAATCAACCATCAGAGTCGTATGCAGGCGAATGACACTGTTACTCAATAGCTTGACAGAGCGAGATGAAATTTGGATGAAATTTTAGCCTGTTAAAAGGAATTTACAAAAATTAGTAGATTTGCTAAAAGTTCAGCACTTGTCGTAACAATTGATAAATTAAAATGTAGAAAATTGAGCTACACCTACCGGAATTTCTTCGTCACTGCCAATAACTTTAGCGGAAATGCTGTAAACAGAAGCAGAACCTTGTACTGGTTGTTTTACTTTATTAAGTTTAATTAACAGTTTAGTGTTAGAAATACCTTTCTTAGGAAAATCTATTATGATTCTTCTATCATGTGCAGAAACGTTAATATTAATTTTTTGACTATTCTCATTCAACACATCAATATCATTGCTTACAGCTACAGTAGATGGAACATCAATTAGAATCTGGTCAAGAGGGTTTTTATCTAGGGGAATATGTACTCGGAAAGTATGTTTAACAATCCGCCAACTGCTAGAAGAAAATTCCACATTATTAATATTGGGAACTCTACTATTATCTGTTGCGGCAGTTGCAGACCGAGCAAAAATTGAAGCTGCGGTTACTAAAGTGAATGTAGCACTGTATATCAAAATTTTGTTCATCTTAACTGTCAAAGCAATAAAGGATGACAACCATATTGCAGAATTCCGCACCCTCAACTGTTACACCTTGACCAACATTGCTAAATGAACTGCGTTCACTATCACGGATGGCTACCCACCTACACAACAAGCGTCTACAAAACATTTTTGCCCCTGGGGTCATTTTGCTTGAGTAAGTTCGCCACGTTGTAAGATGGGTACGAGTAGCATGATCTCGACTTCTAATGACAATTGACGATAAAAACAGGTACAAAAAAATAAAAGTTATAGTTTTGGCTGGCGTAGCGACCGCTGCCATAGTCCTTGGTGTAATAGCATTAGTGTGGAGAAAAACTTCTTTTTTACCTTCATCAACAATACAGCCACCTACAGCACCGTCATCATTGCCAGCTAGTGAACATGATGACGATAACGACAATGATGATCACGATGATGACGACGACGATTAATAAGTCAACTGCTCAAATTATTGATTAACAGTAAAACGACCGTTTACCTTTTCACCGCCAACATCAGCAGTAACTTTTACCGGATATTGACCAGTTACATTTCCTGGAAGCAAAGCTGTATAGTGCTTACCTTCAGTATCATATTTGAAATTTAAGGTTTTCTGAGTTCCATCTGGTAGCTGAACTTGAGCGGTTACTTTGGCGTCGGTTACTATTTCGTGTTTTTCCCCTTTTTCTAAAAAGAAATCTAAATGAGAGTTGTTGCCTTCTTTCTCAGAGACTAACTCCAAATGATACTGACCTGACTCGACAACTTGACCACCATGAGAATGCTCTTTGTCACTATGCTCGATTTTGCCATGTGATTTAGCCGTCTCATTTTTTGAAGTATTGGCTGCGGTAGAAGATTCTGTGTTACTTGCTGAATTACCTCCTTGAGTTCCATTACTACAAGCACCTAAGAAAAGCAGCCCCACAGTTCCTAGAACAATCAAGCCTGATTTTAGTAATTTCATTGATTGACTCCTCATCTAGAATAATTAAGAATCGAGACACAATTGGGTAAACTTGCATTTTCATACAACCGACCCTTGAGCAATGTTAATGTTTTGCAGTTGCATGGTCTTTTTAGAAACCAAAAAGCTGCCAAACATGGTATTAACTACCGCTCAAAAACTGCTTGAACTGCCTTACCATTTTCTACAGATGACACAGTTCGCTTTGGCATTAAGAAAGAGCCAAATTTGGCATACAACGCTGGTAACACTACCAGAGTTAACGCTGTAGAAGTAAACAACCCACCTAACACCACTATCGAAAGAGGTTGTAGAATTTCCTTTCCTGGACCACCTTCAACGACCAAGGGTGCTAATCCTAAAGCTGAGGTAAAAGCTGTCATCAAGATGGCGTTAAGACGTTCCATTGACCCTTTCATTAGAACTTCTTTAAAAGGCATTCCTTCAGCAAATTTCGTGTTGTAATTATCCACCAACAGCAAACCGTTACGGGTAGCAACTCCAAATAAAGTGACAAAACCAACCAAAGAAGCAATGGAAATCACGCCTCCAGTCAAAGCTACCGAAAATATTCCCCCCACTAACGCCAAAGGCAAGTTAATCATAATCATGATTGTAGAGGGCATAGATTTGACAGAAAGGTACATAATGACTGAAATCACGACAAAGGCTACGGCACTAAAAATTAAGATATTGTGGGTTGCTCGTTCTTGCGCCTCGAATTGCCCTGCATACTGGATATAGTAACCAGGGCTTATCTGCATTTTCTGCTTAATCTTGTTGCGAACTTCGTTGACTACAGAACGTAAATCTCTACCACTAGCATTCGCAGAAACAACAATCAAACGAGAAACATTTTCACGGTTAATAGTATTGGGACCAGTACCATTGCCAATTGTGGCAACTTGTGCTAAAGGAATCTTTTGACCGTTAGGAGTATCAACTAATAAATTACCAATGGTATCCAGGTTTTGACGGGCATCTGGCTTTAACCACACAATTAAATCAAACGTTTGTTGTTTCTCCAAAACTTGCGACACCACTCGTCCATTGAAGGCAGTTTCAATAATTTCAGAAAGTTTTCCGACTGTTAAACCATATTGAGAAGCGGCTCTTCGGTTAAACTTAATTTGTATCTGTTCTACTGGGACTTGGGGTTCAAGTTGCAAATCAACAATTCCCTCAACCGTTTTCATCACATCATTTACCTGATTCCCAATGGTACGGAGTTGTTCTAAGTCAGGACCGAAAATTTTGACGGCGATCGCACTCCTCACCCCAGACAATACCTCATCCATCCGGTGAGAAATAAAACCGCCAATATTTGGTGCTACCCCTGGTATCTTGGCAAATTCCGACCGCAGCTTTTCTATAGTCGCCTCCCTGTTTTTCATCCCTGAGTCACTCAACTCAATATCAATATGTCCTAAGTTCACCCCAGCGGCTTCCTCATCTCTTGGCGCACGTCCGGAACGCAACTGTACATATGGAAATCTCTTGTCATCTTTAAGCGCTGCTTGGAGTGCTTCGCCTGCTGCATTGGTCGCTTCTAAAGAAACCCCCGGATAGAGAGTCATAGTATTTACCAAAGTTTGCTCCTGAAACTCTGGTAAAAACACGCTTCCAAAGGAAGGAACAATGACCATTGCGGCTATGAGGCTGGCAGCAGCGACAACTAATATAATTGCAGAATATCGTAGAGCAAACGTTAACAGGGGATGATAAAGTCGCTTAAAAAATCTTGCTACCCAAGGTTCGGTTTCTGGCAGGTGTCCGTAAGGCAAAAGAATTGCACATAAAGCTGGGGTTACAGTTAATGCTGTCAGACTAGAAGCAATCACTGCTGCTAAATATCCCAATCCCATCGGAATAAAAATGCTTCCTTCTACACCAGTCAAAGCAAAAATTGGAGAGAAGACAACTATTGTAATGATGGTAGCTCCAAAGACTGAATCACGCACTTCCTGACAGCCATCAAATACCACATCTAAAACGGGACGTGGATTGAGAGAGTGTTTATTTTCTCGCAAACAACGGTAGACATTTTCTGCATCCACAATTGCATCGTCAACCGCCGAACCAATTGCGACTGCTAACCCTCCCAAAGTCATTGTATTTAAACCTTGTCCCAACCAATTGAGCAACATCACGCCAACCAGCAAAGATAGTGGAAGCGCTGTTAAACATACAGCGAGGTTGCGCCAATTCATTAAAAATGGAATGAGGATAAGGGCAACAATAATACTGCCTTCAACTAAAGCCTCTCTCACATTTTCAATAGAAGAATCAATATAATTTTCTTGTCGAAATGTAGCAGTTACCTTGATATCTTTGGGTAAACCTGCTTTGATTTCTGACATCGCCGCTTCTAAGGCACGCGTGACAGTGGGAGTATCAGCTTGAGGCTGTTTATTAATCAAGACAATAATTGCCTTTTGACCGTTAAAACTACCATCCCCCCGTTTAATAGCTGCACCAATTTGCACATCAGCAACATCTAATAGTTTCACTGGTGTACCATTGCGAGCAGTAATAACAGATTGCTGTAATTCTTCGATAGATTCAATCCGCCCAACACCCCGAATTAACCTTTCTCGATCAGGAGTGATTAAGTAGCCACCAGGCGCATTGACATTGGCAGCTTTGGCAGCTTCTGCCACATCTTCTAAAGTAACATTAAAGGCGTTTAACTTCTCTGGGTCAACCAAAACTTGATATTGACGAATATCGCCGCCATAAGCCACAAGCTGACTTACACCAGGAACAGCCAACAGACGGTTTGTCACTTGCCAATCAACAATACGCCGCACTTCCATTAAAGGTGTGCTAGAAGAAGTGAAGGCATATTGCAATACAGTCCCAATAGGAGAACTAGTAGGGGAGACTTGGGGTGTTTCCACACCTTCAGGAAGCTTACTTTGAGCTTGTTGCAATCGTTCTGTGACTAGCTGTCTAGCTTGATAGGTATTCGTTCCCCAGTTAAAAATGATTCTGACAACCGAAATTCCCGATGCACTCGAAGAACGTACTGCTGTCACACCCGGAGTCCCATTAATTGCACTTTCAATTGGTAAAGTCACCAGTGATTCGACTTCTTCTGGTGCTAGTCCCGGCGCTTCTGTTTGAATTTCAACTTGAGGTGGTGCAAAACTAGGGAAGACATCTAAGGGCATTTGGATAATTGTTTGGAATATCCAAAGAGTGACGACAATTGCACCCAGGATGACTAACCAACGACGCGCAATTGCCCATTTTATAATTGCACTTAGCATTTTTATTTATTATTTATTATTTATTTATTACTTAATTAATTATTTTTATTTCTGATTGGTAATTTTTGACTCATGATGAATAGCGCGGTGATGATCAGTAAATTCTGTTGATTCATCCCCAGATACTGCCGTTACCTCAGAAACTGGACTGGAGAAAGATTCACTGCTTTGAGATACTGGAGTTAGACCTGGTTTGGTACGACGACCTAGTATGAAACCAGTGAGTGCGATCGCACCAGAACCTGGGATGATCCACCACCAGGGCAATTGCACTCCGCTTTTGTTTTGTACCGTCGCTTCACCTGAGTTATGTTCTTCTTCTGAGTGGTCGTGACCGTGTTCATGTGAGTCAGATTTGCTACCGCCCCTCAAAGATTGTGCATAAAGTTGAGGCGCACGTTGTGTAACAACCAAATCTCCATCGAACAAACCACTCTTAACCTCAACTAAATCTCCAGAAGTTTGACCTAATGTCACGTCAGCAGACTGGAAGGCATTACCATTTTGCACATAAACCAATTTTTTACCATTTGCCTCTACTACAGCAGAGCTAGGAATTGCCAACATAGCTGTGGATGTTCTGTTTGTTATCACCTCTAGTTCGGCGAACATCCCTGGTTTAAGCTGCCCACTAGAGTTATCCAGTTCGGCTTGTACTGGTACGACTCGCGTTTCCCCTTGTACCAACGAGCCAATCCGCGCAATTTGTCCGGTGAAGGTACGATTAGGCAAGCTAGCCACTTTCACCCTGACCCGTTGACCAATTTTTACTTTGTCTAAATCTTTTTCATAGATGTTCGCTGTGGAAAAAACCCGACTGTCATTCACAATCGTCATCAGCTTGCCACCAGCGTCCTCAAATGATTGCCCAAGGGTAACTTCCCTGTCAGCAACCTTACCAGAAATGGGTGCTGTCACCGTGACCAGTCCCTTAGCATTGGCGCTATTTCCCAATTGTTGCAGCCGAGTTTCATACGCAGCATTACTAAGTTGAATACGTGAATTTGCTACCTCAACGGCTGATTGAGCACGTTTTAGTTTATTTTCAGCATCAATAACGTCCCGGCGGCTACTGGCTTTGGTAAGTTCGGCTTTGGCTTGTGCAAGCTGAGTTTGGGATTCTAAGGCATTGCGGCGGGGGAGAGCGCCATTATCAGCTAACACCTTATCTTTGTCATACTTTTCTTGGGAGAATGCCACTTGGCTTTGTGCTTCGGCTATTTCAGCTGCGGCTATCTGCTGATATTTTTCGTAGTTTTGTTGAGCTAACCGTAAATCAGCTTGCGCTTGTTGTAAATCAGCCCTACTTTCGGCAAGTTTTTCCTGAGATTCAACGCGCAGCGTCACCAAGTCAGGACTCGTTAATACAGCTACAGGTTGACCTTTTTTTACGCTTACACCAGGTTCCACCAACAACTCAACCACTTTCGCCCCAGAAATTGGGGTAGTGACTTCCACTTTTTGACTAGGCAAGGTTTCAATCTGTCCGGTGGTTTTAATGCCAACATCTAGCCGATGCCGTTTAACAGGCTCAACTTTAATTCCTAGCCGTTTGGCAGTTTCTGCATCAACTTCAACTTTTGCAGTTGGTTCGCTTGCGCCTTGAAATTCATTTCCATGATTACCGTGAGCTAAAACAGCTGCGGGGGCAGTTAGCAGCAGCACGCTCAACATTGTCAAAGAAGCACAATGGAGTGACGTAGAACGTTGAAAACGGTTAGAGATTCGCATCGCTTGAAGTGTCCTTGAGTAACTAGGAAGCAGAATCGCGCTTAGATGTTGGCATTTTCAGTGGAATTGGGTATTAAGCTTTGTTTAGTTTAAGACTTCGAGAGGTGCAAGTTGTTTATGCAACCTAACTGCCACTCCTTCACTAGTTTTTCATACCGCTATGAAATTAGGATGAAATTTTGAGGAGTATGATTCTCGTTCGCTCATAATATAGAAATCTATAGAAATATGCGGTAAGATATTTGCAGGTCGATAAAATTACCGCATGAAACTATAACTACCTTTATGCAATGTCAGGACCTTGGTAGTAAACTGGTACTGGACGGTTGGAATGATTTCCCCAGCCGTACTTGACATCGGGGTTAGAACCCCAGAAGTGCCCTGCTTGTGCTGGTGTGTCTAAATCCGTCAGCGCTTCACCACCAAGGCTTTGCACCAAAGAGGGGAAGTTCGGATTTAGGGTTAGATAGTGGTCATGGTCAGCTGTGACAATCAGCTGGTTCTCTTCCCAGCCACCGTTGTTTTCAATCCAATTAATTACGGATGTAACAGCTTTGTCGAAGTCCAACACGGTGCCAATCAGGTTATCCATGTTGTTGTCGTGGGCAGCCACAAGCAACTTCAGATGCTCCTGGTTGACCTCTCGGGGCGTAGCGTCTGGCACAGGAGAAGGGAACGCTTTGCGCTTAGAAGGTATTCACAAGGCAAAGCGCGGGAACGAGAAATACTGGAAAATTATGCTGAAACTAAGCGCCGCAAAGAGTCAGAACGGCGTTTTGCCGTGGTGTTAGTTGGCTGAAGTTTCAGTGCTTCTTCATAAGCTTCCAGGGCTTGAGCATTTAATTTTTTCCGCTCGTATGCATGACCAAGATTGTTCAGCGCTGTCACATAGTCGGGTTTAGATTTGAGGGCTTCTTTATAATTACGAATTGCTAAGTCATACTGTTCTTGTCCGAAGTAGGCGTAGCCCAGCCCATTATAGATATAGGCTACATTTTCTTCTCCTTCTTCTTCGGCAGCTTTGATTGCTTTTTGAAAGATAGTTATTGCCTGGGAAAATAGTTTTTTCTCGGAATAAATACTGGCTAACTCGTAATATTCTTGAGATGTCCCTTTTTCTTTAGTCAGCTTCTTTCGTAAGCGTGACATGGTGCTTTCCATCTTACGACTTTTCAATACCTGGCGAAAAACGCTGACACTTGCAATTAAGAGGAGACCCACAAAAATTGACAGATAAATAATCGCTAGATTGTTATCCATTGTCTTTATTTAAAGTTTCTTCTTTTTCTATTATCAACTTACACGGAAGACTGAAAATTATGATTTATAAAAAAATTAATTTCTTAGTAAAGGGGGCTGGGAATTGGGGATTAGGGATTGGGGATTAGGGATTGGGAAGCGCGGTTATCAAACGAAAAATTATCGAAGGGGTAATCCCCAATATGTAGCGCGTTGCTGGAGCCAACCAGAATTAATATAACGGGCAATGGCTTCGTTTACCCGCCTTCGTAATTCATCGTACTGTAATCCCTTGGGCATGACCACAGATAATGGTTCGGTTGATAGCTTGGTTGGCAGTAGGCGATACTGGGGATATTGTTGCACCCAACCGCTAAGAACGCTAGCATCTGCGGCAAAAGCATTTGCTCCATTGTTTTCTAAGAGCGCAAAGGCTTCTTGATAAGAATCTACTCCGACTAACTCAGCATTTGGTAAATAATAGCGCACGTTGGCAATGGTGCTGGAATTTTTGAGGACGCCAATTTTCCGTTTTGCTAAATCGCTCAGCCGTTGCAAAGAGGTATCTTTTGTGACTAAAACAGCACCATCAAAGTAGTAAGGAACACTGAAACTTACTAAGCGAGAGCGTGAGGAGGTTGCTGTGACTCTGGCGATCGCCATATCAACTTTATGATCTAAAACTGCAGATAGGCGATCGCGATTTGCCACAGGTTGCAATTTCACAGCATTTGGTTTGCCTACTAAGTCAACTGCCAATGCCTTTGCTAAGTCAATTTCCAAGCCTTGCAAATTGCCGCTTGCATCTCTAAATCCTAGTGGACGCAAGTTATCTTTGACGGCAACATTTATATAGCCCCGCCGCTGAATTTCGGGCATTTCTGCGGCAGATGCTGATAATTGTGTATCTGCTATCACACACGAGAAACTCAAAAGCAAAAAAATGGCAGCGGATATCAGCAGATGTAACCGACAAGCTGCTTTCCATCTGTTACATCCGTTATCCATCCGTTGCCACCTTTATCCTTTTGCTTGGCTTGCCAATTCTGCGACTTTGCTAAAGCTTGCTGGATCGAGGACTGCCAATTGTGCCAACATTTTACGGTTGAGTTGGATATCAGCTTTTTTCAGATTTCCAATCAACTGGCTGTAACTCAAGCCATGTAGACGTGCAGCAGCGTTGATGCGGGTGATCCACAGGCGGCGGAAATCGCGTTTGCGTTTTTTGCGATCGCGATAGGCGTTCCGCAGCGCCTTCATCACTCTTTGATTGGCGGTTCTAAACAGAGTTGAGTGGGAACCGCGAAAACCTTTCGCTATTTTGAGAATTTTTTTGCGGCGTTTGCGAGCAACATTACCGCGTTTTACCCGTGTCATATCGTCTTAGTTCCTGAATAAATTACAAATAGGGGAGCATGAGGCGCACGTTTTCTTCATCGCGCTCGTTGACAACTGCCATTTTCGACAGGTTACGTTTCTTATTGGAAGATTTGTGCTGTAGCAGGTGGTTTTTGAAAGCTTTGCGACGTACGATTTTCCCGGTACCTGTGGCACGGAATCTCTTTGCCGCTGCTTTACGGGTTTTGAGTTTAGGCATGGGGCTGCTTTAATTCGACACAATCTATAATTATAAAGTAAGAATCCAAAGCTGATGAGGGGAACTTGCCTGTTGCTATATTAGGTAGTGCGATCGCGCTTTCTAGCGAGGTACTTGAGAGTGATCGCGTCTTAACTCCCTTCCCGCTAGAAGATTACTTATAAAAAACCGCCAAGACGCCAAGAACGCCAAGGTTCAAGTTCGGTAATTTTGTACCGGGAAGGGAGTAATTCGAGTCAGACTTTTTTATTCCAAACGGATCACGCCATAAGCAAAGCTTGAACCCTCTGGGTTATCGGACTGTAGAACGAGGAACAATCACAATGGTTCAATCAGCCCCGAAACTTCTAACTGTTGATGAGTTTATTACCTACTACGGTGATAGCGATTGCAATGAACTTATCGATGGTGAATTAATCAAGATGGAACCAACCGGACCGCACGAGCAAGTATCCGCTTTAATTGGCCGAAAACTGAATGTAGAAATTGACCGTCAGGATGCAACTTACTTTATCCCCCATCGATGCCTAATCAAACTGTTAGGGACAGAAACAGCGTTTCGTCCCGATGTCATTGTGTTAGACCAAACTCGACTGATAAATGAGCCATTGTGGCAACACCAACCAGTAATTACATCAGGAAACTCAATTAAATTAATTGCTGAAGTCGTCAGTACAAATTGGCAGAACGACTACGCCCGCAAAGTTGAAGATTACGCTTTGTTAGGAGTACCTGAGTATTGGATTGTTGATTCTTTGGGCATTGGTGGGAGAGAATATATTGGAAAACCAAAGCAACCAACAGTTACAATTTCTACACTCGTAGAGGATGAATATCAAAAACAGTTGTTTCAAAATAATGATCAACTTGTTTCCTCAATCTTTCCAAATTTGCAGCTTACGGCAAGACAAATATTTGTAGCAAGTCAATCTGTTGGAATGTAGTTTATCTTTAAATGACTAATTACCAATAAAATTGGTAATTAGAACGATATCCAAACGCTCATGGAAAAAGCAAGACATGATCAATCTGGGCAAAATTAACCTGAGTAAAGGTTAACCTTTGGCTGCACTAACCTTTGGATCTACAACGATTTGTGAGCCGGATTGGTTGACATGGTAAGTCCAAGAATCGTCTCCCACCTCAACAACGGCTTCCCAACCTTTAATCGGCTTGTATTCCCTGGTGCAAACTTCTCCAAATTTGAATTCGCAAGGATTTCCAAAGGTTTTTGGAGTGGCTTGAGCAATTTCCAACTCACGGATTGCTACGCCAGAACGTTTGGAAGCATCACGTAAAATAGCATTTGCTATCCGTCTTGGCAGTTCGTTTGAGTTCTGGTTTGTGTTTTGAGATATTTGAATGCGGCTGTAGGTTGAGAACTGGTCTGTGTTTTGGGACATTTTTATACTGCTGTGGCTGCTCTGTATCTGCTCATCGCTAGCAAAAGCAGCAGTATTGTTCCCTGCAAGCCCCAGTACGCTTGATAGCAGGCTTGTTAACGTTAAAGTTAACAAAACACCCTTAGAGGACTTGAGTGTTTTGTTAAGTGCAGGATATAGTTTGTTTATGTCTTTCATAGAACACCCTTAAAATTGAATAAGTTAAATTGCCACTAAGAGCTATGCCCTTAGCTTGGGTTTTGCACGTTTTGATTTTGCTCTACTCCTAGAGACTTCAAACTCAAGTCCGAAAGTTTCCGATTATGTGCCGCTTTTGTTTGTGTCTGCTCGGGGAATTGTTACTAGAGAAACTACGCATTGGGGAAACTGACGTTTGAGTGCTGGAAATACAGGACAAGGCGTTTGCTCTTGTAAATTCTCTGGTTTACTCCAGGTAAATGGAGCTTTAGAAGCCGCAGACATCCACAGTAGGCGCTTTGCCCTTGTCATGGCAACGTAGAGTAAGCGATACTCTTCGGCTGTTTTTAGGTGTTTTGCTTGTTCCCAAGCAGCAGTGACGCTGGGTAAGGTAGATTTCGCGTGGAGAGCAGCGCGAATTTGGGCGCGGGCAACTTCTGATAAAGTAAAGTCACCTAAAAACTGGCTTTGGGGAGGAACCCAAAATCTGCCAGGAATTAAGTTTTCATGCACAAAGGGTATAAAAACATAGTCCCAATCCAGCCCTTTTGCCTTATGCATGGTGATAATTGTGAGTTGACCGGGACGGGTGTATCGTGCTTCTAAGTCTTCTGTTTCCACGGGTTCAAACCGTTCGGAACTGACGATTTCACTTAATACATTCAGCATCGCCCCCATTGAAGTATTGCCAGCTATTTGCTGATTGACTCGTTCTGCTAATTTGTCGGCTGTTGCTAGTTCTGCTTGCTCGTAATTGAGTGTTAGGGCGATGAATGAAATTAACTGGTACAGGGGCAGTTCTAAATGGGCGCGAAGTAAACTGCGACACAGATGTGCAGCTTTTTGCACTGGCTGTGGCTGAGGTGCAGCCAAAGGACCTGGATACAAAAATTCTTCGGGCAAAGTGGCGAGGGCGTTGAGGTCTTGCGTTTCAATCAATCGCCGCTGTACAAGAACTTGTAATGCCCGTTTGAGGTAGTCGGGGGAATGAGGGCGATCGCAAAATTGCAGAACTGCCAAAATCTCTTCCGGGACATGAGAATGGCGATCGCGTTCCCCGACATCATAAATTGGAATTTCATGCCTTTTACACACTGAACTCAGCGCTTCTGCCAACCACCGTCCTTGACGGTTCTCCCGCACCAAAATAGCTGCACTGATTTTGTCTGGGTCCTGGGAAAATAACTCTACAACCCTCTCGGACAATAACTCAACTGTGTGATGAATATCACGGGGCGTGTACAGTTCCAGTCCCTGTCCCACAGCTTGCGGATTGACATCATCTTGACGGTGATTCAATTCAACAGGGCGAATTCTTTGGAAACGAAAGGGAGATGGGGAGATGGGGAGGTGAGGAGATGAGGGAGAGGGGGGAGATGAGGGGGATGAGGGGGGAGATGAGGGGGATGAGGGGGATGAGGAAGATGAGGTAGAAATTCTCCCTTGTCCTCCTTGTCCTTCTTGTCCTGTTTTCACATAAAGACTATTCACCCATTCCAAGGTAAAGTTGGCGGCGTCGATAATAATTTTGGTACTACGACCGGCTTGATCCATTGTCACCAGTCGTCCTTGCGCGTCACACTCTTTGCAGAATTGCCGAAAATAAATTGGATCGGCTGGGGTGAAGGTGGAGTTAATCGCTTGGTTGGGATCACCAACGCGAATCATATTTGGCGGTTGGTTGGGGTTATGGGAGTCAGTGGCGAGAATTGTTAAGAGTCGCGTTTGCAGTGGGCTAGAATCTTGTGCTTCGTCTTCAAAGACGGCGAAAACTTGGTTTTGCTCGATTCTCCGAGCGTTTTCGTTCTCCAAAACGCGCAGGGCGGCTAAAATCATGTCATCGTAGTCGATGAAGTCACGCGATCGCATTAAATTTTGATATTGCTCGTACAACCCAGCCGCGATGCTTAAGATTTGATATTCGTCTGTGGTTTGTTGGCTGAACTCACGCAAATCTTGGGGGAATAAACCAGAACTTTTTGCCTCATGAATGACTGTAGTCGCCAGTTCTGGCAAGACTTCTGTCCGTAACACTGACTGACGCCGCAGTCTTTCTGTTTCTTCACCGTCAAATTGAATACCTTCTAGTAACCGAGAATATCGCCCTGGATGGCTGTTAATCCATTGCTCTACAGCCGTTCTGATGAATCTGTGGCTTTGGTTTGGAGTAATTAATGTGACATTTTCTAACTGTAAACCTGATAAATCCGGATAGCGGTTGGCTATATTTAAGGCAAGACCATGGAGCGTGTGTACAGTAAAGCCTGTCTGAGGTAAAGATAATTTTTTTAAGTATTCGCGAATTTTAACTTTAATATTGGCAACAGCTGAGCGAGTAAAGGTAACAACAATCAGTTGACGACGGCTATTGCGACGTAATGCAGAAGATTGATCATACTGACGGGCGATCGCAATTGCCGCTGCTGCTGCCATTCCTGTGGATTTACCAGCACCAGGAACCGCCGAAACAGCGAGTGAACCAGACTCCCAGTCAACCATGTGCTGCTGTCCCAGACGGAGAGTATTACGGATGCTTGCTATACCTATCTCTCGCAGTGAAGACACAGGCGATGAAGATACTTCTATTGATTGAGATTCTTGAGGCACTGATTTGTACAATTAGCGTCTTATCTAATAAAATTTTAAATTTTGAACCGCAGATAGAGGCAGATAGACGCAGATAAATATCTGAACATTATCCGCTACAGTCTGCGGTTGCAATTTTGGACTAGGAATTGTTAGTTGTTCTACTAACCGCTAACGACTAACTATTGAAAGGAATGGCAAATCGCAAACTGTATCTACATTATCTCGCTTTAGCTGGGGCGATCGCCTTGGGTGCAATCTTGCGTTTTTGGAATTTGGATCTCAAACCTCTGTGGATGGATGAGGTGATTACTGCCATTTTCAGCTTGGGTAAAACCTACAATGATTTGCCTTTGGATGTCGTGTTACCCCTGGAACGTGTACCAGAGATTTTTAGTATCCAACCAGGAGTGAGTTGTTCTCAAATTGCCAAAAACCTTGCAACCCAGTCTACTCATCCGCCGCTGTTTTTTTGTGGAATGTACAGTTGGTTGAGCTGGTTGAGTCCTTTGGGAAGTGAGTGGGTTGTAAAATTGCGATCGCCAGCAGCGTTTTTTGGTGTCGGTGCAATTGTAGCAATTTACTATGTTAATCGTATTGCCTTCTCTCGCTCTGCGGGGATAATCGCAGCAGCTTTTATGGCTGTTTCTCCCCTAGCTGTTTACCTTTCACAAGAAGCACGACACTACACATTACCCATGCTCCTGATCACTTTATCTTTACTGGGGCTGGTGCAAGTTGTCAAGGATATCGAAAAGCGACAGAAAGTTAGACTTTGGGTTTTGCTGGGATGGGCAATCATTAACAGTATCGGTATTTATGTTCATTATTTTTGCATTCTTGCCTTCATTGCCCAAATTGGTACGTTACTGGTGCTGATATGTTGGCGCAGGGCAAATATCATTAACAAACGCCAAATTTGGCTAGCACTGATTCTATGTGTAAGTGTTGTTGCAATCAGCTTTTTGCCCTGGCTACCAGTTGTCCTTAGTAACTATAACCGTTCTGAAACTGGCTGGCTGGATCCTCCACAAAACATTTCTCCACTCTATCAAACTCTCGTTAGTTGGCTGCTGATGGTGATTTCTCTTCCTGTAGAAAATCAGATCCTTGCAATTGCAGTTATATGTGGATTGTTAATGCTATTGTTTGGTGTATGGGTGGGTTGGCAAGCTTTCAAAGGGTTAAGGCAGCTATGGTGTGCAAAATCAACGCATTTAGCGACACTTACTCTCTTAAGTTTTTCGATTTGCGTACTATTAGAATTTTTTGCCATTGCCTATTTTTTAGGCAAAGATATTACTCCTATTCCCCGTTATCACTTTGTTTATTATCCCAGCTTTTGTGCCTTGCTCGGTGCAAGTTTTGCTCAGGGAAACAAGAAAGACAAAAGAAAAAGTTCTATCTTCAATCTTCATTCTTCTATATTCATTCTTGTCCTTGTCGGTATTCTCAGTTGTGTTTTTGTTGTTTCCAACTTAGTGTTCCAAAAACCCTTTGAACCTGAGCAAGTCGCGCGAAATATGAATCAAAATCCCTCACTTCCCCTGATGATGGTGGTGGGATACAGAGATTACCAAGATGTGGCGTTAGGGTTAAGTTTCGCTTTAGCACTCGAACCACTTCGGGAATTAGGGAAAGACAAATTAATCTCCTTATCCCCCTCATCCTCCTCATCTCCCTCATCCCCCTCATCCCCCTCATCTTCCTCATCCCCCTCATCCCCCTCATCTAATATTGCTTTCTTCAAGCAATCGCCAGACTTTGCTCCTGTCTTGCAAAAACTTTCGCAACTTCCTACGCCAACTGCAACTGAGCTTAATTTGTGGGTTGTTGGTCCAGGTAGAAAACGCAAAGACTATCCACAGCAAATCACACTTTCGCAGCAAATGACTTGCACTATAGATTCCTTGCAGCACTACCGCGTTGGTGTTCCCTATCAGCTGTATCGCTGTGCAACAAGATTTTGAATTTTTGATTATTGAAAATCGATTGGGTCAGATTCCCGACTTCGCCGAAGTCGGGAATCTTATTGTTCAATTTTAATAATTAAAAAATATTCCTCAGAATTGATGGCTGGCAAATTGGAGCGTTTATAAGTTAAGAATGATAAAATTTTGTTATAAATAATGTATAAGCAAGTTTTAAGTAGCGATCATGAACTGCGTACATCAGGACAGATGAAAATGTATTTTTTCTTCTGCGTTCTGCGTTCCTAGCTGCGGAGTTCTATTTTCAAATCAGGTACATTTTTTCTATTTTAAAGTAACTGTTGACTAGGTGCATTTAACCAAATACCCATGCTCTCTACACAAAGCTTATCCATGAATTTACAAGATGTGATAACTGCTGATAATGTTAATTTGACAAATTGCGATCGCGAGCCGATTCACATTCCTGGCTCTATCCAACCTCACGGTATTCTCTTGGTTTTATCTGAACGTGATTTGGCAATACTCCAAATCAGCAATAATACAGAGACTTTACTCGGTATCCCACCTGAAAACTTGTTAGGACAGCACTTATCTATTCTCCTTGAACCAGATATGATAGCTGCTATTACTGGCTGTATTCAGGGAGATTTTGAACATCTCAATCCCCTGAAACTTTTAGTTCGCGCTCTAGGGAAATCGACTGAATTTAATGGCGTTATTCACCGTTCGCCGCAGAACTATCTCATACTAGAACTAGAACCCTGTAATCTTGAAACAGTCAGCAGTTTTGTCAACTTTTACACTCTAACACGCGGCACACTTACTAAACTCCAACAGGTTTCAAACTTGAGTGAATTAAGTGCGATTATTGTGACAGAAGTGAGAAAAATCACAGGGTTCGACCGAGTCATGGTTTACCGGTTCGATACCACTGGTTCAGGTGAGGTGATTGCCGAAGATAAATTAGAGAAATTAGAGCCTTACCTAGGTTTACACTACCCAGATACTGACATTCCCAAACAAGCAAGACATCTGTATATTCTCAATCCACTGCGCTTGATTCCCGATGTCAACTATCAACGTGTACCAATTATCTCCTCATCTCCCTCACCTCCCTCATCCCCCTCATCCTCCTCATCCTCCTCATCTCCCTCATCCTCCTCATCCTCCTCATCTCCCTCATCCTCCTCATCTCCCTCATCCCCCTCATCCCCCTCATCCTCCTCATCTCCCTCATCCCCTACACCTCCCCTCGATTTAACTTTCAGTGTCTTAAGGAGCGTTTCTCCGATTCACATTGAATATCTGAAAAACATGGGAGCTCAAGCTTCCATGTCAATTTCACTTATAAAGAACAATAAACTCTGGGGCTTAATTGCTTGCCATCATCACACTCCTCGATTTGTTCCTTATGAAATTAGAACAATTTGTGAGTTTTTAGGAAAGGTGATGTCTTTAGAACTCATCTCTAAAGAAGAAAATGAAAATTTAGATTCCAAATTGCAGTTAAAGTCGATTCAAACAAAATTTATAGATACAGTAGCCCGATCGCAAGATTTAACTGATGCCTTAGTGCAAGATAGAGCAACTTTGCTCAAAATAGTCAACGCTGAAGGTGCGGCAGTATGTCTTGATGGTCATTTGATGCTGATTGGTAAAACACCGAAGGAATCAGATATTCATGACTTAATTGCCTGGTTAAATGGCAAATTTCACAACTACCTTTTTGTGACCGATTCCTTACCTCAGCAATATCCTCCAGCGATGGAGTTTAAAGAAGTCGCAAGTGGTTTGTTAGCCCTTTCCATCACCAGAATTAGCAACAATTATGTATTGTGGTTCCGTCCAGAAAGATTGCAACAGGTGAGTTGGGCAGGAAATCCTCAAAAGCCCACAAAAATAGAACCTGATGGTAGTTTAACAATCTTCCCGCGTCAGTCGTTTAAGTTGTGGCAAGAAACTGTATCCGGCACATCCTCACCTTGGGAGCAGTACGAAATAGATGGAGCAATGGAACTGAGAAGTGCGATTGTTGGGATTGTTCTTCGTAAAGCTGATGAACTGGCTGCTATCAATTTGGAGTTACAACGCAGTAATAACGAGTTAGATGCTTTTTCTTACATTGCTTCTCATGATTTGAAAGAGCCATTACGCGGCATTCACAACTACTCAACATTTTTGCTAGAAGACTATGCCAATGTTCTGGATGGAGAAGGAATCTCGAAGTTAGAAACTTTAGTGCGCTTGACAAAACGCATGGAGGATATCATTAATTCCTTGCTGCATTTTTCCCGATTGGGACGACAGGAATTAAATATGCAGCTGATAGACTTTAACGAGCTGGTGAAGAATGTTGCTGAAGTCTTTCGTATGAGTTTAGGCGATGCCAATATTAATATCCGGATTCCCAAACCTTTGCCAACAATTCGGGGCGATCGCATTTTACTTGAGGAAGTCTTAACAAATTTAATTGGTAATGGCTTCAAATATAATGACAGCCATGAAAAATGGGTAGAAGTAGAATGTTTAGAATCCCAAAACCAACCTCAGGATGCTAGTCCTTTTTGGACATTTTCCGTCCGCGATAATGGCATTGGCATTCGTAAAAAACATCTGGAAACCATATTTCGCATTTTTAAGCGGTTGCATGCTCCTGGCAAGTACGGCGGTGGTACGGGTGCGGGTTTGACCATTGTCAAGAAAATCATCGAACGACACGATGGTAAAATTTGGGTCGAGTCTACCTACGGTCAGGGCAGTATTTTCTATTTCACGTTACCACGTTAAACAGATATGCAAGACTCATTACTTCAGTCAGTTCTCAATACGCAAAATATCAACAAAGCCATCTTATTGGTGGAAGACAGCGACGAGGATTTTGCAGCATTTAGCCGGATGCTCTGGGAAGCTGCTTTTTTCAACCCAGTGTACCGTACCTGCGATGGCGACGATGCCTTAGACTATCTCTACCACCAAGGCGAGTACGCCGATCCAGCCACGTCTCCTCGTCCAGCCATCATTTTGATAGACCTAAATCTGCCTGGAACTGATGGACGAGAGGTGATTGAACAGGTCAAGCAGGATGAGGCACTCAAAAGTATTCCTATTGTAGTATTTACCACTTCCTCTAGCCCAAAAGATATTAAAAGTTGTTACCAATATGGTGTGAATTGCTATATGCTTAAACCGATTGGTGTGGAAGCCTTAAGAAAAACCGTCCGAATTTTTTTAGATTACTGGTTTAAAACAGCTGTTCTTCCCAACTCTACACAGTAATGAAGGAGAGTCAACGCACCATTTTTATTATCGATGACTGTGTAGAAGACCGCACAGCATATCGTCGCTACTTAGAGCACTTAGAGCGCAGCACCACAGAGCATCGCCAATACAGTTATCAGATTGTAGAATTTGAATCCGCAGCAGATGCGATTGAGCGTTGCCAGCATTCGATGCCAGATCTCATCCTGCTCGATTTCATGCTACCAGATGCCAGCGGGCTAGAATTTATTGAAGAATTAAAGCTTTCTACTGGTAGAAACCTGTTGCCCATAGTCATGCTGACGGGATACGGAGATGAAAGCGTTGCTGTGGAGGCGATGAAAAGCGGTGCGCAGGATTATCTAGTCAAGGGAAAACTGACAAGCCAAGCTCTCAATCGTTGCTGCCATACGGTTATGGAACGGGTGCGCCTGATGCAGCAGCTAGAACAGCAGCAAGAGCAGCAACGTTTGATTGCAACAATTGCTCTGCGCATTCGTCAATCCTTGAGCTTAGAAATTGTTCTCAATACAGCAGTCGATGAAATCCGTGACTTTCTCAAAACGGATCGGGTGCTTGTCTACCAGTGTCCTCCAGATATGAGCGGCACAATTGTTGCAGAATCTGTTTTGTCTGGGTGGAACTCGTGCCTCAATACCACATTTGAGGATACCTGCTTTCAAAATATCAGAGCAAGCGATCATCACCGTCGCTCAGGTGCAGTTAATGATATATATGCAGCTAAATTGTCTGACTGCTATGTTCAAATGCTAGAACAGTTTCAAGTCAAGGCAATTTTGTTTGTCCCGATTTTTTGCAGTACTCAACTCCAAGAAGCTGAGCAATCTGTTTGGGGTTTACTAGTGGCTCACCAGTGTTCTGCTGCGCGTCAATGGCAGTCATGGGAAATAGATTTGCTAGAGCAGCTTTCTGTGCAACTGGGGATTGCAATTCAACAGGCACAACTTTACCAAAACTTGCAAAACCTCAATACACAGCTAGAAGTTAAAGTCCAAGAGCGCACAGCTCAATTACAGCAAAGCGAACGCAAATTCCGTGCCATTTTTGAACAGACTTTTCAATTTATTGGCTTATTAGCTCCAGATGGCAAAGTTTTAGAACTTAACCAGGCATGTTTAGAGTTTTTTAGCAAGAAACACGATGCTGCGATTGGCAAATTCTTCTGGAACTTGTTCTGTTGTCATGCCCCAGAAGCGCACAGAGGATTACGAAGAGCGATTGCCCAAGCCGCTCTTGGTTATTGTACTCACTGTGAGGTGAAAGTACCTAACGGACAATGTGTTTTGAGAACTGTTGATTTTTCCTTCAAGCCTATCCTTAATAATACAGGGCAAGTTGTCTGGCTCCTTTTAGAAGGACGAGATATTACAGAACGCAAGCAAGTAGAAGAAGATTTGTGTCAACTCAATCAAGAGTTGGAAGCAAGAGTCATACAGCGCACCAGTGACTTAGAGCAGGCAAATGCTAAGTTACGCAGCGAAATTGCTCAACGTCAACGGATAGAAGATGAACTACGTCAAAGTGAACAGAAGTTTCGTCAACTAGCAGAAAATATCCGCGAAGTTTTCTTTATCTATAACCATGACTTGAGCGAACTGATTTATATCAGTCCAGCTTACGAAGAAATTTGGGGCAGATCCTGCTCCAGCCTATATCAAAACCCTGCATCTTGGTTTGAGCTTGTCCATCCTGAGGACAAAGACACTGTTTTGCAGGATGTCAACAGAAGTATCAACATTGAAGGTTTCAAACACGAATATCGAATCATCCGAGGTGATGGAGAGATTCGTTGGATTTGTACCAGAAGTTTTTATGTTCGAGATGACGCTCTTGAAGTTCAACGCGTTGTCGGTTTGGCTGAAGATATTACCGAACGCAAAATTAGAGAAGCAGAACTTCGAGAAACTAACGCCTTACTCCAAGCAATTATTCAATCTGCGCCAGTAGCGATTGATTTAATTGATCCTGAAGGCAATATTGTCCTGTGGAACCCAATGTGCGAGCGTATCTTGGGTTGGAATGAGCAGGAAGTCCTTGGCAAGCCTTTACCAATCATTCCCCTAGAAGAACACGGAAAGTTTCTCGAATTTATGCACCAGACGCTTGCTGGTGACGGATTAATCCAAGTAGAAACTCATCGCCTCAGGAAAGATGGTTCGATAGTTGATATTAGTCTTTCAACAGCTTTAGTACGGGATACCCAAGGAAAAATCATTGGTGGTATTGGAATTTCTCAAGATATTAGTGAGCGCAAACAAGCTGAGTTAGAGCTTATTCGTAATCGGGATTTGCGAGAAGCTATTTTTAATGAATCGGCGGATGCCATTTTCCTGGTAGATGCTGACACTCTTTTGATAATTGATTGTAATCGCCGTGCTGTTGAGTTGTTTGAAGCATCTAGCAAGGAAGAACTAATTAATATTCGCGGCAGCACATTACAAAGATATCCGTTCACTGCCGAAGATATAGAGAAAATCCTAGAAGAAATTAAAATCAAAGGCTTTTGGAGTCAAGAAATTGAATACGTTACCCGCAAAGGCAATTTCTTCTGGGGTCATTTAGCTTCCAAACAAATTAGTGTTGCTGGTAAAGTTCATAGGCTGATACGGGTAAGCGATATTAGCGAACGTAAGCAGACAGTCGAACAACTTCAGCATTCATTAGAGGAAAAAGAGACTCTGCTGAAGGAAATTCACCATCGCGTCAAAAATAACCTGCAAATCATCTCCAGCTTATTACGAATGCAGTCCCGACGTGCTCAAGATCAAGCGACTATGATCTTATTTCAAGAGTCTCAAAATAGAGTGCAATCTATGGCACTGATTCATGAACATTTGTACCAGTCGCCAGAACTCTCCCAAATAGACTTTGGTCAATACATCCACAGCTTGACGAACAACCTTTTCCGCTGCTATGGGATGAGCCAAAAGACGATCGCCCTGAAGATTGAAACCAATGGAATTAAGCTTAGTCTCGATACTGCTATTCCTTGCGGGCTGCTTATCAACGAACTGGTTTCCAACTCTCTCAAGTACGCTTTTCCCAACGACAAAAGTGGCAAAATCATTATTCGTCTTGTGCCAGAGACTGATAATACGATTACGCTAACAGTAGGCGATAGTGGTATTGGCATTCCAGAAACTCTAGATTGGCAAAATACCAGTTCTTTGGGTTTAAGAATAGTACATAATTTAACAAAACAGCTTAAAGGTAACATACTCCTTGAGCGCGATCGCGGTACCACGTTCCATATCACCTTTCCCAGGGCTTTAAAACCTTAACACCCCTTGCACCAGAAAATGAATTATGGTTCCGATAAAAATCTTGGTTGTTGAAGACGAACAGCTCGTTGCTGATGACCTCAGGGAAACACTGGAATATTTAGGATATCTTGTTCCTGCTCTTGCGGCAACGGGAGAAGACGCTATTGTTATGGTAGAAGCACTCCAACCTGATTTAGTATTAATGGATATCAGACTTGCGGGTGAAATGGACGGAATCGAAGCTTCATTTAAAATTCGATCTCGTTTCAACATACCCGTAGTCTACCTTACTGCCAATGCTGACCGAGCAACTCTAGAACGAGTCAAAGCCACGCAGCCTTTTGGCTATATTTTAAAGCCCTTTGATGAAAAAATACTTTCTACCACAATTGAAATTGCTCTCGGACGCTATCAGGCAGAGTTTGAGATACAAAAGGCGTTGTCTATAGCTCAAGCAGATAAGCAAATTGCCCAGTTCCAATCTCAGCTAAAATCTCAATACCTCTACATGGCGGCTCATGAATTTCGCAATCCTCTAACGACAATTAGGTTGGGTTCAGAAATACTCAAACACTACAGCAACCAATTACCAAAAGAAAAAATACAAAAGCACATCGATCGCATTCAATCTGCCACAGATAGTTTAACTGATCTATTGAACGACATCCTAACACTAGGGCAAGCTGAATCCGGCATCATTCAATGCAATCCTGCACCAATGGATGTTGTTACATTCTGTGAAGAACAAATTGAAACTTTACAGTTGGTAGCAGGAGAGAAATATGAAATCCAATTTTCAGTTATTGGCAACCAACGTATTGCCTATCTCGATGAAAAACTCCTTTGGCATTTGCTCAATAATCTGCTTTCTAATGCCATTAAGTACTCGCCAAAAGGTGGCATAATATCCTTAACCCTGTCTTGGGAGGAAAAAAACATTTGTTTCCAAGTACAAGACCAAGGAATTGGAATTCCAAAAGAATCTCAGGCAAAGCTTTTTGAACCTTTCCAACGCGCACGTAACGTTGCAAATATTCCAGGTACAGGATTGGGGCTAGCAATTGTTAAGCAATGGGTCGAGATGCATGGAGGCACGATCAGTTTTGAAAGTGAGGTCTGTCGGGGTACAACTTTTGTCGTTAGGTTGCCCCTGTGAAATTCGTTAACTAAGTACACCTGCGAAAAGACAACAATGAGTATCACCATTGGCGGTTACAACCTCATCAAGCTCATTTATGACGGTGCCACGACCCGTGTTTACCGTGCTTTGAGGGAGTCAGAGCAAACTTCGGTGATTATTAAAACCCTTAAAGCTGAGTATCCCACTATAGAACAGATCTCTCGATTAAGACATGAATATAAAATACTCCAATCTTTAGAAATAAAAGGAATTATTAAACCCTTAGCCTTAGAAAGCTATCAAAATGGTCTGGCATTAATCTTGTCAGATTTTGGGGGAGAACCTCTGAAAAATTTTATCAATGCTCAAAAACTTGAGTTAAGTCAGTTTTTGCAAATTGCTATTCAATTATCTTCAACGCTTGCTCAGTTACATCAACATAATATTCTTCATAAAGATATTAAACCGCACAATATTCTTTTTAATGCGAAAACAGGTAACGTTGAAATTATAGACTTTAGTATTTCATCGCGTCTATCGAGTGAAAATCAGACAGCCAATAATCCCAATTTGCTTGAAGGTACTCTAGCCTATATGTCACCGGAGCAAACAGGGAGGATGAACCGCTCAATAGACTACCGAAGTGACTTTTACTCTTTAGGTGTCACCTTCTATGAAATGCTCACAGGAGAGTTACCCTTTCAAGCGGCTGATCCATTGGAATTAGTTCACTGCCATATTGCTAAAACACCAGCATCGCCTAAAGAAATCAACCCAGAGATTCCTCAAGCGGTTTCTGATATTGTGATGAAATTATTAGCAAAGACTGCTGAAGAACGATATCAAAATGCTTTGGGGCTAAAAGCGGACTTAGAGGAGTACCTAACAAGACTACAAGCAACAGGAAAAATTGAAGATTTTATTGTCGGTCAACTTGATTTATACAGCCAATTTATTATTCCGCAAAAACTTTATGGTCGGGAAAAAGAAGTTGCTTCCCTAATGGATGCCTTTGAGCGAGTCAGCCTTGGGGCAACCGAGATAATGTTAGTAAGTGGTTACTCAGGTATTGGCAAATCTTCCTTAGTGAATGAAGTTCATAAACCCATTGTTCGCCAGCGGGGTTACTTTATTTCTGGTAAATTTGACCAATTTAAACGGAATATTCCTTATGCTTCTTTAATTCAAGCGTTTCAGGAATTAATCCAGCAGTTACTAACAGAAAGTGTTGACAAGATAAACGATTGGAAAGCAAAAATTTTAGAAGCATTGGGTTCTAATGGTCAGGTAATTATTGATGTTATTCCCGAAGTTGAAAGGATTATTGGTGTTCAGCCAGATGTTCCTCAATTGGGACCAACTGAATCCCAAAACCGATTTAATCGGTTGTTTCAACAATTCATTCATGTATTTACCAAACCCGAACACCCATTGGTTCTGTTCTTGGATGACTTACAGTGGGCAGATTTAGCTTCCTTGAAGTTGATTCAGTTGCTTGCCTGTGAGCCAAATAGTCAATATTTGCTACTCATTGGAGCATATCGGGATAACGAAGTCAGTGCAAGTCATCCATTGATGTTGACTTTAGAAGAAATTCAACACAAGGGTGCAGTTGTTAACAATATTGTGCTCCAACCTTTGCATATCACTCATGTCAATCAATTAATCAAGGATACCTTCCGCAGTGACACGTTAAAGACAATATCCCTAGCTGAGTTAGTGTTTAACAAAACTCAGGGAAATCCTTTCTTCTTAACTCAGTTACTCAAATCACTATATAACGAAAACCTATTGTCCTTTAATTTCAATCAATGTTGCTGGGAGTGGGATATTAAGCTACTGAATGACATTGATATCACTGATAATGTCGTTGAATTGATGATTAATCAAATTCATAAATTATCACTAAAAACACAAAATATTTTAAAATTGGCTGCTTGTATAGGAGATAAATTTACCTTAGATGTTCTAGGTATTGTTAATCAAAAATCTTTGTCTGAAACAGCAGCAGATTTGTGGGAATCTTTGCAGACGGGTCTAGTTTTACCCTTAGACCAATCTTACAAAATTCCTTTAGTTATTAGTACTGACCAAAATGAACAACTCACAAATGACCTAGATACGCAAGCAGCTTCCCGCAAGGTAGAACAACTGACAATTACTTACAGGTTTCTACATGACCGAGTACAGCAAGCAGCTTATGCTCTCATTCCAGATTCGCAAAAAAAAGAAACTCATTTCAAAATTGGTCAATTGTTACTACAAAATATTACGCCGGAAGAACGAAAAGAAAATATCTTTGCTTTGGTCAACCAATTGAATTATGGTACTGACTTACTCACCTTAGAGTCGGAAAAATATGAACTGGCTGAACTTAATCTTATAGCAGGTCAGAAAGCGAAAGCAGCTGCGGCGTATGAGTCTGCTATGCGCTATCTAAAGGTGGGTTTAGAATTATTGGCAGTAAATAGCTGGCAGAATCAGTATGAGCTAACACTAGCACTTTATGAGTCAGGAGTAGAAACAGCGTACCTGAACGGCGATTTTGAGCAGATGGAGAAATGGGCAACCGTTGTCCTGCAGCAGGCAAAAACCCCTATTGACAAAATGAAAGTCTATGAGGTCAAAATCCAAGCCTGCATGGCGCAAGTGAAACAGCTCGAAGCGATCAAGATTGGGTTACAAGCACTAGAACTACTTGGGATTCGCTTCCCAGAGTCGCCTAGCGCCTCGGATATTGAGCAAACACTGACTCAAACAGCAAGAAATTTGAGCGGGAGAAATATTGAAGACCTGATTAACCTACCATTAATGACCGAGGTCGATAAGCTAGCAGCTGTACGGATGTTAGCATGCCTAGGTTCTCCGACTTATCAAGCTGGACCTGCCTTGTTGCCGTTAATTGCGTGCGAACAGCTGAATTTGTCAATCCAATATGGAAATTCACCCTTCTCAGCTTATAGTTATGTTCTTTACAGCATCATGATAAACGGGTTGTTTCAGGACATTGAGTCGGCTTATCAATTTGGCAAGTTGGCTTTAAGTCTTGTAGAACGATTCAATGCTGTAGAACTTAAAACAAGTGTCTTTTTCGTGGCAGGTTCATCTGCGTTTCATGGGAAGGTTCATGCTAAGGAAACGTTGCCACTTTTACAGGATTCATACTCTAGTGGATTGGAGAACGGACATTTTGAATATGGTGGCTATGCCGCCATGCAAAAATGCTACTATTCATATCTCATCGGTCAAGAATTGGCAAAAGTTGAACGAGAAATGGCAGCAATCAGTCATGTCCTTGCTCAACTCAAGCAAGAGAACGCCTTGAGTTGGAATCAAATATTTCAGCAGTCAATTCTTAATTTGCTAGAACCTTTTGAAAAACCGTGCTGTTTATTGGGTGAAGCATACAACGAGGAAAAATCTTTACCGCTGCTTAAGCAAGCCAATGACAGAACCGGACTTCACTACTTCTATTCAAGCAAACTGATACTCTGTTATTTGTTTGAAGAGCACCATCAAGCATTGGAAAATGGAGTTCAAGCCGAACAATATTTAGATGGGGTAAAAGGATTCTTGATTGTGCCAGTGTTTCATTTTTACGATTCTTTGGCACAACTAGCGATTTATCCATCAGTACCACACTCACAACAAGAACGCCTCTTGAGCAAGGTGACGAAGAACCAGGAAAAGATGCGAAAATGGGCTGATCATGCTCCAATGAATTTTTTGCATAAGTATGAGCTTGTGGAGGCAGAGAAAGCGCGGGTATTAGATCAATATTGGCAAGCAATGGAATATTATGACCGAGCCATTGCGATCGCTAAAGAGCAAGGATATATCCAGGAAGAAGCGCTAGCAAATGAACTAGCAGCAAAGTTTTATTTTGAGTGTGGCAGAGAAAAGGTGGCTCAGACTTATCTAACTGATGCTTACTATGGATATATTCGCTGGGGAGCAACTGCAAAAGTTAGAAATTTGGCAGCAAGATATCCTCACATTTTCTCCCAGACACTGAACCGACAAACCAAAGGTCTAGAGATGAATCGGACAATTAGCTCTACGACTACAGGTACTCCCCGAGTTCTGGATTTCGCCGCAGTTATGAAAGCATCTCTTGCTCTTTCTGGTGAAATTGTTTTGGATAAATTGCTGGCTACATTAATGCGAATTGTTATTGAAAATGCTGGTGCAGAAACAGGATTTTTAATTTTAGAAAAGGCAGGACAGTTACTCATACAAGCTTCAGGAAGTATCGGGCAAGATGAGATAATCGTGCAACCATCGATACCTGTAGAATTAAGTCAGCAGCTACCCATATCTGTCATTAATTATGTGTGTCGTACTCAAGGGCATATTGTACTGTACGATGCTAGCTCTGACTCAATATTTGCAACAGATACCTATATCATCAACAATAAACCAAAATCTATTTTATGTGCGCCAATTGTGAATCAAGGTAAACTAATTGGCATTCTTTATTTAGAAAATAACTTGACAATTGGAGCATTTACACCAGAGCGATTGGAAGTTTTACAACTTTTATCTTCTCAAGCAGCAATTTCGATTGAAAATGCACGTCTTTACAATGATTTAGAAGAATATAATCGGACATTGGCAGTTAAAGTCGAAGAGCGTACGCTGGAGTTACAAGATAAAAATTTGCAACTTCAACAGGAAATCAAAGAACGCCAACGAGCAGAAGAAGTAGCCAAAACTGCTAACCGTGCTAAGAGCGAATTCCTGGCAAACATGAGTCATGAACTCCGTACACCGCTCAATGGTATTTTGGGTTATACTCAAATTTTTCAGAAAGATAAAACTTTAACTGTTCAGCAAAAGAATGGTATAAACATCATTCATCAGTGTGGCGAACACCTACTGACACTGATAAATGATATTTTAGATCTCTCCAAAATTGAAGCACGGAAAATGGAACTTTATCCAACAGATTTTCATCTTCCGGTCTTTCTTGAGAGTATTGCTGAGATTTGCCGCATCCGTGCCCAACAAAAGGGAATTCCGTTAATTTATCAAACGTCTTCTCCTCTACCAAAACTCATTCGAGCAGATGAAAAACGGTTGCGTCAAGTCTTGATTAATTTACTTAGCAATGCGGTCAAATTTACAGAAAAAGGTAGTATAACTTTCCAAGTAGGCTATCAACAGGAAAAACTTCGGTTTCAAGTAGAAGACACAGGGATTGGCATTGCACAGGAGCAATTAGAAGAAATATTTTTGCCATTCCAGCAAGTGGGTGAGGAGAGTCGTAAGACTGAAGGAACAGGATTGGGATTGGCAATTAGCCGTCAATTAGTTCAAATGATGGGCGGTGAACTAAAGGTGAAAAGTACTTTAGGTAAAGGCAGCGTTTTTTGGTTCGATTTGGATTTGGCAGAGATTTTCCAAAAAAGTGACGTTAAGAGAATCGATGAAGGTAATATCATTGGCTTTATAGAACCTCGGCGGAAAGTTTTGGTAGTAGATGATAAATGGGCAAATCGCTCTGTTTTAGTGAATCTACTAGAACCTTTGGGGTTTGAAGTCACAGAAGCAACAAATGGTTTAGACGCTCTTGACAAAGCGCGTGAATTTAAACCAGATGTGATTTTGATGGACTTAGTCATGAGCGTGATGGACGGCTTTGAAGCCACCCGTCGCCTGAGGATGTTACCAGACTTTAAGGACGTGATCGTGATTGCTGTCTCAGCTAGCGTTTTTGACTTAGATCGCAAGCAAAGTCGAGAAGTCGGTTGCGATGATTTTCTCCCAAAACCAATCCAAAAAGCGGAGCTTTTAGAAAAATTACGGGTTTACTTGGGGTTGGAATGGGTTTATGAGCAGCAGGAAAGCAGACAACAAGTAGAGGCGCAAGGTCTTTCCTTACGGACTCAGGACTTACTTGTGGCTCCACCAGCAGAAGAACTTGCGATTTTGATCGATTTGGCGATGAGGGGGGATTTAAGAGGAATTATACAACGAGCGGCATTGTTAGAGGAGTTGGATCAACGGTGGCTACCGTTTGCCGCTCATTTGCGTCAACTTTCTAAAGATTTTAAAGGGAAACAAATTCTGGAGTTTCTCAAAAAATATTAACAAAAAGTACTCAGAATTCCGCAGCTAGGAACTCAGTAATCAGAATGGGGAAGCAGCTTGGGAAAGTCATGAATTGTAGAGTTCTCGTAACTGCTGCGGGAAAACACCACACCAAAATTGAAAATTTGGTGGTCTAGAATTATGTCTGTGGTTTAAATCCCCCACTAATTGCATGTCTTATTCCTAGCTGCGGAATTCTGCATTGTTCTTTAAGAGGTTTTTTTGTAGAGGCTATTATTAGCAACAGCCTAAGTAATTTTAGTGTAAAAATTGCGACAACGCAAAGCTCTCTTGGTTGTAAAGGTCGTTTTAGCGTCAAAATAATCAAGGATTCGTCTAATTTATTAATCGGACTTTTCGTTTCTATGACTCATCAAGAAAGCAATGCTAAAGAATCTTCTGTGTCGTCGCGAGGATGGCGAAGTTTACAGGAAAATCTGATTCTGATTGCGATCGCCTTATGCTTGGCACTGTTGATTAGGACTTTTGTTGCTGAACCCCGCTACATCCCTTCAGATTCAATGTTACCAACCTTGCATAAAGGCGATCGCCTGGTAGTGGAAAAAATCTCCTATCTTTCTGGTTCCCCACACTTAGGCGATATCGTCGTTTTTCAGCCACCAGAGGAACTGCAACAGCGGGGATATCCCAAAGACCAAGCTTTCATTAAACGCATCATTGGTACCCCTGGCAAGACAGTCAGTATTGCGGGTGGCAAAGTTTACATTGATGGGCAACCAATACAAGAAGACTATATAGCTGAACCACCAATTTTACCAATGGAAGGACGGCAAGTTCCCCCTAACGAATTCTTTGTTATGGGAGATAACCGCAACGATAGTAACGACTCTCGCTACTGGGGGTTTTTACCCAAAGAAAATATTATTGGTCGGGCAGTGTTTCGCTTTTGGCCTTTTAATAGAATTGGGGTTATTTGATTGTAGAGACGCGCCATGGCGCGTCTGTAGATTAAAATCGGAGATAGTACATAAGCTGAGCGATCGCATCACCAGGTAAGTTTAACCTTTGCTGAAAATCAGCCAAATTCCGGTAAAATCCAGCTGATATGCGGTTATCCACCACTGCTTGCGCTAAGGACAAATCAATCAATGGCACATTTGCTAGAGCCTCAACTGTTGCCGTGTTAGGGTTTACTATATTGCTGGGAAGAACTAGAGATTCCGAGTCGTAATAACTAAAATTTAGAATAGGTTGGAGTGGCTCTAGCCTATGTACTGGCAGACTTAAAGCTGCGGCAATATCTTCAATGCAGTAAAATTTCACACCAGCACGAGAAAGTTCCACAAGCGATCGCGCTTGATGAATTGATAACCCTGGTAGACGCAACCAATCATCAACAGTAGCTTGATTGGCATCAATGCGGATACCCAGTTGTGCGGCGATCGCAATTTCTTCCCCTGATTGTAGTCGGTAGTAGGGGTCGTTAAGCAGCTTGGAGCGTAGCTTTTGTAACTTGCGATTTAAAGGTAGCCAATTTTTCATAATATTGGTTGCTTCCAGAAATTCACTCTAGCAACTGGCGGCGCTTTTGCTCAAATTCATACTCACTTAGGAGTCCATCTTGGCGCAAACTTTCTAACTCCCGCAAGGCTTGAGCAATTGCTGCTACTTGATTGCTAGCCGAGTGTGAGTTTTTGATAGCCGATTTACCTAAATTAAAATTACGGTCAAAAGCTTCTTCGTCTTGCGCTAAAAACCAAACTCCTTCAATAGCGCTTGCTACCTTAGGAATGGGTGTCCAGGAAAGCAACACATATAAAAGACCCCACAGCGGCTGTCCTAGATAAAATTTATGTAATCCCGAAATTGTCAGCGTACCGGAAAAAGCTAAAATCGCGGCAACGCTTCGGCTTTTTCGCTGATTAAACATAATTAAAGCACCATAATAAATTCAGCATTGCTGATATCCTAGCCGAAACCCAATATCTGAATCTATTGTATTCCTAAGCTAGGAGCGATGAGCGAGTTGAGACTCAGGACTGCATGGGCATTTATAAATAAATATGAAGTAATTATTTATCTGTGTCCATCTGTGTGCATCTGTGGTTCATTATTTCTTTCTTTTTTGAATTTTGTATACGCTGCGGACACCTGAACCCTTGCGTACCGCAGGCATAGGGCTTGCGTGAATTTGAGTGCTGCGAGGGTCAAGTGTTGAAATTGCGGTAAAAAACCGTACTCAAACCGAAGCTAGTTTTCTAGATTATTTCTCTAGACTAGAATAAAGTAATAGGCATCAACTATGAAAGCTACTGAGTGTCGCCCCTCAGTGGAGTGTAGGCAAAATGGGATTTTTTGATTCTGACATAGTTCAGCAAGAAGCCAAGGAATTGTTTGAGGACTATCAAGCACTGATAACACTTGGCGGCAATTACGGCAAATTTGACCGCGAGGGCAAAAAGCTGTTTATTGAGCAGATGGAAGCCATGATGGAGCGGTATCGTATCTTTATGAAGCGTTTTGAGCTATCAGAAGATTTCATGGCGCAAATGACCATACAGCAGCTCAAGACTCAGTTGAGTCAGTTTGGTGTAACTCCCCAACAAATGTTTGAGCAAATGCACCTCACCTTACAGCGGATGAAAGCTGAACTGGAAAAACAATCATAACACAAGAGTTTTGAGTTAGGAGTTCTGAATCAACTTAGAACTCCTAATTTATAACTCTAATTTGATTTTGGGCGAGGAAACTGATAAGGCGACTTAAACTTCTCCACAGGTACACCCTTAAGCGCCCTCAACATAAAATCGCGCCAGATAGGAGCAACCATAGTGCCGCCCGTCGCACCACTCGCCAAAGTTCTGTTGTCGTCCCGACCTACCCAAACAGCAGTTGTTAATTGGGGTACGGTACCGACAAACCAAATATCCTTCTCCGAGGAAGTTGTTCCTGTCTTACCTGCTGCTGGGCGGTCTATTGCAGCATTTTTACCAGTACCATCATTAATGACAGAGCGCATCGTATCAACAACTGCTGCTGACGCCCAAGGATCGAGAACTTGCTGCGGTTTGGGTGTGTTGTCAAGCAACACGTTGCCACTACTATCAGTCACACGAGCAATAATCGTCGTTGGCGACTGCCAGCCATAATTGGCAAAGGTCGCATAAGCACCTGCCATTTCCAACGGTGTCATACCAATAGCACCTAAAGGTAGAGAAGTCACAGGTTCCATCGGACTCATAATACCCAAGGTGCGGCAGGTTTCGACAACCTTATTCATCCCCACAGCCTTGCCAAGCTTAATAACCGGAATATTACGAGATAGCTTGAGAGCGGTACGAATTGACATTGCTCCCCCATAGCCACCATCGTAGTTTCGCGGATGATACCAACCATCACCATCGCGATAGCTCACAGGGGTATCGTACACTGTTGACTCTGGTCCATATTTACCAGTTGCAAAGGCAGCGTAGTAAACAAACGGCTTAAAAGCAGAGCCAGGTTGGCGAAATGCTTGAGTTGCGCGGTTGAATTCGCTGGTTTTAGCATCTACACCACCCACCAGTGCTTTGACAAAATGGGTGCGCGGGTCAACTGCAACTAGAGCAATTTGGTTTTTAGATAACCCTTGCCCACGTAGTCTATTATGCCACTTACTGACTGTTGCCTCCGCCATCCGTTGGAAGTCGGTATCAACTGTGGTTTGAATTCGCATCCCACCCTTGAGCAGCGCTTCACGACCAAATTTTTTCGCTATTTCTTGGGCTACGGCGTTTGTTACATAAGGTAAAGCGCTGCCTTGGAATGACCTAATCTTACCCAGTTTGATTGGTTGTTTGAGGGCGTTGTCGTACTCTTGTTGCGTGATCCAGTTCAAATCCTTCATCCGCCCCAAAACTATTTTCTGCTGCTCTTTTGCCTTGTTCATATGAATGAACGGGCTATAGTCTTCTGGCGCTTGGATCAAAGCAGCCATCATCGCCGACTCAGCCAAGTTTAAGTTTTCGGCAGACTTATTAAAGTAACTCCGTGCTGCTGTTTGTACGCCATAGTTGTTATGACCCCAATAAACTTGGTTGAGGTACATTTCCAAAATTTGGTCTTTGCTGAGAATTTGCTCCAAGCGAATTGCCAGTACTCCCTCGGCTATCTTACGGGTAACGGCACGCTTGTGAGACAAGAAAAGGTTTTTCACCAACTGCATGGTGATGGTTGAACCACCCTCACGCACGCCACCTGCTGCCCAGTTGGTGACTACTGCACGTCCAACGCCTTTAGGATTAATGCCGTGGTGATAATAAAAGTCGCTGTCTTCACTCGCCAGTACTGCTCGTTTGAGATCTGGAGAAATTCTATTCAAGGGTATGACCTCACGGTTGGCTTCTCCGTGGATACTTGTCAACAGTTTGCCCTTGAGGTCATAGATATAAGTCGTTTCTGATGGCAAGAAGCTGCGTAACTGTCTAACATCAGGCAAATTGCGGAAACTAACGGCTAAGCCAACCAGTCCTCCCGCTACAATAGAACTTGCCAGCATAGTGACGGATAGTAGAGTACCGCCAGTTACCTGACCTACTCCTTTGAAAAACTCAAAACCCGACGTAGCTGGCTGAGGTTGGGGCTGCTTATTTTCAAAAGTCCTGGACGACACGGCGATTTCACTTCCTCACTTGTAAATATAAGTGTAATGTCTTGGTAAGCAAGGCGGCTAATTTTTTGCAATTATATTAGGTTGGCAGATGAAAGTAATACAAATTGTCAGTGACCATAACCAATCCTACTTTGATAGTGCAAAGCGTAAACAGTCAATCTCCTAGTAGTATGACCCAAGATTTTTCTTGGTTGCGTCGTGGTGTTGTTGAAATTTTCCCACAACCTACTGATTCTGAAAGTGAAATTGAAAGTCTAGAAAAGCGTTTGACAATAACTGACCGACCTTTAAGGGTTAAATTAGGTATTGATCCTACAGGTGCGGATATTCATTTAGGTCATAGCATACCAGTGCGAAAACTGCGAGCGTTTCAAGATGCTGGTCATACGGCAGTACTCATTATTGGTGATTTTACCGCTCGCATTGGCGATCCGACAGGCAAATCTGAGGTACGCCGCCAACTTACAGAAGAAGATGTGGCGAAAAACGCCCAAACTTATCTTGACCAAGTGCGACCTATTTTAGATTTTGATACACCAGGTAGGTTGGAGGTGCGTTACAACTCCGAATGGCTGTCTAAGCTAGACTTGGGCAAAATTTTAGAGTTACTCTCTACAATGACAGTGGGGCAGATGCTGGCTAAAGAGGGCTTTGCGGAGCGCTATAAAAAAGAGAATCCTATTTTCCTTCATGAGTTCCTGTACCCGTTGATGCAAGGCTATGATTCTGTCGCCATTGAAGCAGATGTGGAATTAGGAGGGACTGATCAAAAGTTTAACATTGCCGTAGGGCGTGATTTACAGCGCCATTTTGGGCAAAAGCCTCAGTATGGGCTGCTGCTGCCAATTTTGATTGGCTTGGATGGTGTACAAAAAATGTCCAAGTCTCTAGGTAATTATGTGGGTTTATCTGAACATCCAACCCAAAAATATCAAAAGCTGCAACAAGTTCCAGACCATTTGCTGAAAGATTATTTTACACTGCTTACGGATTTACCATTAGAGAAGCTGCCAGATAATCCACGCGATCGCCAAAAACTCCTAGCACAGGAAATTGTTAAGCAGTATCATGGTGAACAAGCTGTTAAGGACATTGAGGCAGGTGACGTTCCAGAATTTTCCCTAGCGGTCGTCCAGTTTCCAGCAAAGCTAGCCTACATCCTGAATGTCAGTGGCTTGTGCAAAAGTAGTGGGGAAGGCAGGCGGAAAATCCAAGAAGGTGGAGTGCGCCTCGATGGCGATCGCATCACCGATGTTGACACCACTTTCGCTGACAAGAGTGAATTGCACGGACGAGTTTTGCAACTGGGGAAAAATAAGTTTGTCCGACTGATACCTTAATGAAATGGGGGTGCTAGTACCGCAAGGCGGAAGTCACGCATTCAAAAGTCAAAAGTCAAAAGTATTATGGAATGGGCTTTTTAGGGATTTTAAATGGTTGCCCTATTTACGCCGCTCTGTACTAGGCACTGCGCCCCTTGTGTTAAAAAATCATAAAAAGAGATTTAGAACCACAGATGGACAACGGACACTTGCTTCAACGGGGGGAACCCCCGCAACGCAGTGTCCTCCAGATGGACACAGATAATTAACTAGTGTTCCATGAGTGTTAATCTGTGGTTTGATTTTTCTTATTCTTGACTTTTGCCAGAGGCTTAATGAATATAAAAGAGCGAATTATCGTACCTCTAGATGTACCAGATGAGCAGGCGGCGATCGCCCTCATCGAACGACTTGAATCAGTTACTTTCTGGAAAGTTGGCTTGGAGTTATTCACAAGCACAGGACCAAAAATTCTGGAGGTGCTAAAATCTCGGCAAAAACGTATTTTCCTGGATTTGAAGTTTCATGACATCCCCAACACCGTTGCTGGTGCTACCCGTGCGGCTGCTCGTTACGGCGTTGATTTGTTGACAATTCATGCTTCATCTGGTAAAGATGCCTTAAAAGCAGCAACTGAGGCAGCATATGCAGGAGCAACAGATGCGGGTGTGAAACCACCAAAGTTAATTGCCATTACCCTGTTGACAAGTATTTCTTCCAGGCAGCTAGCGTTTGATTTGAAAATTCCTCTAGAATTACCAGAATATGCTCAACAGATGGCTTTGATGGCTCAAGAAATGGGCTTTGATGGAGCGGTTTGCTCACCCCAAGAAGTGGCACAATTGCGACAAACAAGTGGAGATGATTTTTTGCTGGTTTGTCCGGGAGTACGCCCAGCTTGGGCTGAGAAAGGTGATCAGGCGCGATCGCTCACTCCTGCACAAGCCTTCAAAGCAGGAGCAAATTACCTCGTCATTGGGCGTCCCATCACCGCAGATCCCAATCCAGAGTTAGCCTGGAAGAGGATTATTGAAGAATTAGTGACATGAAGTCAGGAGTCATCAAAAAGAAAAATAAAAGCTTGTGGCTTCTTGGTTGTGGCTTCTGGCTGTTATTATCAAATGCCTTGGATACCCCAGCAAAAGCGAAGAACCTCACCTCCAACCCCTCACCACAAGCCCAGAGGGAAACCATTGGTGGGAAGAAGTCTTCTTGCGCTAATCAAAATCTAGAAGCTTTAACAACTGGGCTGTTGCGAGATTTACCGAGTTATGCCAATCGCGCCAGTCAACGCGCCCGTCGTTTAAGCAGGGCAACTGACGTTTACAGTTATATGGTAGTCGCGGGAAGACCTGAGTTTGCACCGCTGCCTCTTAACCCTAGCGGATACACCACAGATTCCCTGAAAACGGCGTCAGTTGGAGTAGAACAAGTCTTTTTTACAACTTTAGAGCGACAGTACACTGCTGGCAAGCCAGTTCAATTGCAGCAATTCCACTGGTTGTTTTTAACAAAAACAAAGAGTGATTGGCGTTTTGTGATGATGTATTCTCAAACTGGTTTGCATCCAAAGAACCAACCGCCTACACCACCACGGGATAGTAGTAATGGTGACATTGCTCAAGCAATTAATGCTTGGTTGCGAGATTGTCAAGCGGGAAGCGTGCGTGTGCGTTATAGGAATTTGGAAGACTCGCGTCAAAAGCCGCCACCGCCACCATCACAACCGCCGCCACCGCCGCCACCGCCATCAAAACCGCCTCCACCACCGTCGCAACCGCCGCCAGAGTCATAGCTGCTACCGCTGTCATATCCTCCAGTATCGCCACCGTACCAACCACTGTAGCTGCTACCAAGAGAAGAACGGTTACGAGATTTGCGTTTACCACCTCTAAATGAACTGCGTGGAACTTTAAGAATTAGCACCACTAGCACAACTATAAATAAGATGAAGAACCAGCCCAACATAAGCTTTCTCCTTGGCAGTAGTACGTGACTCCAGGCTCAACCATCTGCCCTAAATTGGCGAATATTTTTGGACTGAGGGTTATTAGCTACTGGAAAAACTGTATTCCTAAATAGGAATACAGTTACCTACCAAGTGAAGCGACAGCATTCCGGATTTTCTACCAGTCTTTTAGTAAAATAACTGATGCTTGCTAGCTAGTGGTTATTCTGGATTTCATCAAACTTGGCACGCACAGCTTGTACATCTTGCCACATCAACCATTTCGGGCTGCCGACTTCACGAGATTGGTTACGTAGCAAATAAGACGGGTGAAAAATCGGCATACACAACCGCCCGTCCCACTCGAGCCACTGTCCGCGAATTTTACTAATTGCGCGTTTATCACCAGTTAATCCTTTTACAGCCGTTGCACCTGCCAAAAGAATGATTTTTGGGTCAACCAGACGAATTTGTTCCAACAAATAGGGTTTGCAAGCCTCCATTTCTTCAGTGGTGGGAACTCGGTTACCAGGGGGACGGCAATTATGTACAACGCCTGCGGGTGTCACAAAATTGGCTGTATCTTCAACGTCAATACAGTACACCAGATAAGAATCAGACTTTGGTGGTAAGAGCCTTTTATTAACTGGTTTCCAGTAAGTTATGACTGCTTCTTCCTGGTAGGCTTCCAAATTATATGGAATTGAATGAAGTTCCTCTGGCAATTTGTACCGCATAGAGAAAGGAACATATTCGGCAATATGCTCTAAAAATCTGATTCCTTCTCCATATCTAAAACAGAGTCTCCAAGTAGACCTAAAAACAGCATAAGTTTGATAACCTTTGCTTGCAAAAAACTTAATAACTGTTTCAACAGTTTCTTTTGTAACGTCTCCTAAAGCAATTTCAACGTCAATAGGTTTCCTTATTTTTCCTTCTTTAGTTTTTCTTCTCCAATAGCCATCATCCATATACCAAATGGCTAAACCAAAACCGTCTAACTTTTCTAATGCTGCACTAGGAAAATCTTTTTTTCCGTTAGGATACCATTCTTGACGCAGGTCATGCAGATAATAAGTTTTTGCCAATCCCATGGTAATAGATGCGTGACTAGCGCCATTCTGAGTCTTCGCCAAATACTCTCTCAACTGCGGTCTAAATCCATGTAATACTCTTGCTTTCAGCTTTAAGTAAGCCTCTTGCTTATCACTGTGATTTTCTATAAATTGACCATTGGCACTAATACAAGCATCACCTAACAAAGAACCAAGTAAAATTTGTAGACCTCTTTGCCCAGGCGCAGGTGTGCCAGTGGCAACTAAATCATCATCCCTTAATTCTTCAACACTAATCCAACCTCTTTGGGTGAGAACCTGATGGTCACCCGTAGCAACGTAGCCTACTTCACCTTTATTATTTAATTTGCCATTTTTGAAAGACACTTTGTAGAGAGGTCTTCCTGCTAGCCTTGATCTGTACCAACCAGTGACTTTTTTCCAAACAAGACTACCATCGTTATCAACACTCAAAACTTCACCTGACCACTGGTTTTTTACAATCCAGTTAAGTCGTTTAACACCATCTTTTGTAAAAACTTGGGTGTAACCGTCAAGGCATTTATTGATGTTACTAATGTAAACATCTTTTTCAGTATCTAACTTAACAGATGCCAAAATTTTCTCCAGCAACTGTCCTGCCTTTCCCACAAATGGCAACCCAGTTTCGTCTTCATTTTGACCTGGTGCTTCGCCCACAACCATGATTGGTGCTTTAAGATTGCCACGTCCAACAACGGCATGAGTGCGTGTGTCTCCCAATCCACAACGGTGACACTGGTTGCAATGCTGTGCAACTTCAGTGATACTGGCATAGGTTCCAGGAGGGATGGGAATTTTAGCATTTGTGGGAATTAGCTCTTTTTGGTCGTTTGAGTCAAAGTTTGACTCCTCAAAGAGGCTGAGTTGTTCGTTGCTCATGAAAATTTTTAATATTAGCGCAAGTGCAAGCTATAACGTCTGGGTTTTCTCAAGAGTGTGGGTCAACCTAACTCTATTACGGATATTGAATCAAGAATCTTGTTGAAGTTGTGTTTGTACTGGTTTAACAACAACACGACCATTTTCCACAACAGTGCACTTTTTAGACGTGCTTTTACCATTATTAGCTGGCTCATTAGCACATCGTGTTTTATCAGTACACTGCGTTTTATGGTATTGAATATTTTGCTCTTGTTGTTGATTAAGGGTGACAGCACAACAAGCAGAAGTAGTTGATAACATATTTTATAGTATTTTGATCTGTGTATACTATTATCGCTCGATTAAGTCTTGGTTTTACAGCAAATACTTATCTGCTTAATAGTCCTTGAGTAATAATACTTAAGCAAGATGACATGGAGCAGAAAAGTTTATGCGTAAGAATTCTTTAGAGTGGCGGATGATTTGAGGATTCAAGCCCTCACGAAGAATGCATTCTGACTCCTGAATTCTGTGCCTGCTCCGGAGGAGCTGCGCATTAGCGTAAGCTCCCACCGGGTGAAGGCACGGGTAGCGTGTCCGCAGGACATATTCTGGCTTCTTCTTTTGACATCTTTCTGTCATATTTGCACCTCAAACTAAAAGTATGTTGTCCATAAATATCAACTTCAATTACGTGAGTCGATACAAAGGGGTTGATGACTATTAATGTTGAAATTTTTAACTGTCGGTGCTGTCATAGCTACTGTTTTTAACACGCAAGTGAATGGCAGTCTATTAAGTTCACCGGAAAGCGTTGTTAATCAGACACTCAAAGCTAGCCCATTAAATTTAGTAGTCACAGATGTAATAGCTAATGCTCATACTGAATTGACTAATACTCAAGCGTCAATAGATTTTCCAGACTCTAGTGATAGTTTAGAAGTGGTAGAACCAATAGATCCAACAGGGATAATGTTAGGTCTATTCGTACTTGGTAGTGTTGCTGTTGTAGTTACTCTCAGTACACAAAAAGGCAATAATCGCTCTATTACTAAAATCAGCCAACAGAGCAAAGCAGATACGATTCTCCTTAAGCAAGCAAGTCCTAGGCTTCAACAGAAACTCCTGAGACTTTTGCATAATGATTGGGATGCCGCAAACCGCCTTTTATCCAAAGTCAAAATGAAAAATCCTAATAGGTCGGTTAACTGGTATGTAGAGAAAGTGATTTATGATTTGGAACGCGATCGCGCTTAGCCCAGTGCTGCTCATTCTGGCTATTAGAACCAAATCTTTTGTGTTAATCCCCTATAGGGGGGTTAACACTGTTGATTTTTTTATCTGTAATTTTGACATCTTTTTATCTTATTATCATTGACTCAATGACTCTTACAAAACCTGAAATACTTGTACAACAAGAACTTTCGTATTGTTAATTAACTCATCAAACTGAGATTATAGAGTTGTAGACAACATTTTTATACCACTTCAGGAGCTATAGGATAGTTAACTAGATGCCATATTTTCATGTGGCTGCAGTGATCATGTTGCTGGAAATGCAAATTTCAAACTGCTCCTAGTTATGGCGTCGGTGAACATCCAACGACGAAGGAAGAACAAATCATGATTGACTTCAGCCTCACTCCCGAACAGCGGATGTTGCAGTCAAAAGCGCGTGACTTTGCCGAAAGAGAGATTAAGCCTATTGTTCAAATTATTGAGGAATCTAATAATCCAGAGCTTGAACCTTGGGATTTCTGTCAAAGTGTGTTCCGCAAAGGAACCGAACTAGGATTCACGTCATTGTTGCTTCCAAAAGAGTACGGTGGTTTGGGAGGAAAATGTGTAGACCTTGTTTTGGTTCTGGAAGAACTGGGTGCTGCTGATTCCAGCATTGCGTCTAGCTACTTCAATTTGACGGCGGCGATGTCGCTTTTTGTAAGTAGGGCTGGAACAAGCGAACAGCAAAAGCGGATATTATCGCACGTCCTTTCTGGAGAACCTCACTTGTATAGCGCTGCGGAGAGTGAGCCAAACGTCGCAACCTCAGATTTGTTCTGTCCGCTACCAGATGCCAACATCGGAATTAAGACCTTTGCACAACGCGATGGTGATGCATACATCCTGAATGGTGAAAAGTCATCGTTAGTGACAAATGCTGGCATCGCCGATGCATATTTTATCATTGCACGTACAGCTCTCGATAAGCCATTGGGCGAGAGTATGTCCATATTCTACGTGCCAGCAAATACTCCAGGTCTTAAATTTGGCAAGCGCACCGAGATGATTGGCTGGAAACCCTCGCATCATGCGTCCATTCATCTTGATAACGTCAGAGTACCCGCAGAAAATCTCCTTGGGCAAGAGGGGGAAGCGGCAAAACTCCTGATGTTGCTTCCTGAAGTGGCTATTGGACTTGCAGCTTCTTATGTGGGTTTAGCTCGGGCTGCTTATGAATATGCCCTAGATTATGCTAAAAAGCGCGTCAGTTGGGGGCGTCCAATTATTCAGCATCAGGCAGTAGCTTTGAAGCTGGCTGATATGATGATAAACACTCAAGCTGCGCGATTAACGGTATGGGACGCAGCTTATACCGCAGACACTAATCCCCAACTCGCTGCGATGGTTAAGGCACCAGCAGCTAAGACTTTTGCTGTGGATGTGGCAATCAAAAACGCGCAAACAGCAATGGAAATTTTGGGTGGCTATGGAGTAACCAAGGAGTCCCAAGCGGGTAAATTTCTTGCGGATGCCTCTATTGGATACTCATGTGACTTCACGCGAGAAGTTTTGCGTCTTGGGCTTGTTAACTGTTTGTAAGGGTTTAATGGGACTTTGAAACTTTCTGGAATCAAAAGTGGCTGAAAACCTTTCTAGGCAAGGGGAATACGTCAATAAGAGAAAAGTGTCCCAAACCCAGTACTGATTCAGTTAATTAATTATGATTCCCACGATGTCTGAACCCCACCCCTTAATCCCCTCCCCGCAGGCGGGGAGGGGAGTTTTGGCGCAAGACAAAACCGGGGTGGGGTTCAGAGGGAATTACAAGCAATTAAATCAACTTGATATCAGCAGAGTTTCTAGGAAACACGCTTATTCACATCATATTTAATGGGTCAATATCAATTGTTAAACTGACAGACTGAGGACAAAGTTTACGCACTTCCTCCCAATCTGGCAACTGTGGCAAGGCATGGGGCGCAAATTTTAGCAATATCTGCCAGCGGTAACGATTCGCTACCCGTAAAACACTAGCTGGTGCTGGTCCCAAAATGTCTAACCCCTCATGTTGAGGCAAACTAGCTGCTATGATTTGTGCCGTATTTTCCACTTGGATTGCCTCGGTACTGCTTAAGCGCAATAAAATCAATCGTCCGTAGGGAGGATAATTGAGTGCTTGCCTTTGTTCCAATTCGATATCTATGAAAGACTGATAATTGTGATTTTGCACTGCTTCAATCACAGGATGTTCTGGGGTGTATGTTTGGATAATCACTCTTCCTGGCTCTTCTCCTCTACCAGCACGTCCAGCAACTTGTGTTAGGGTTTGAAATGCCCGTTCGCTAGCGCGATAGTCTGATAAATGCAGCAACCCGTCAGCAGCCACAACACCCACAAGTGTGACTTGAGGCAGATCCAATCCTTTGGTGAGCATTTGCGTACCGACTAACAAATCTGCTTCACCGTTCGCAAACTGAGTCAGAAGAATACGGTGCGCTCCCTTTGTACGGGTGGTATCGCTATCAAAGCGGATGCAGCGCAATTCGGGAAACTGTTTTGCTAACTCCTGCGTGACTCGTTGGGTACCACTGCCGAAAAATTTCAAGTATGGAGAACTGCATTCGGGGCAGTTTTGGGGATGCGATCGCACAAAGTTACAGTAATGACACCGTAGTATTTGTGGCGCATTCTCCTCTGTGTGGTGATAAGCCAGCGACACATCACAGTTGGGACACTCTAGGACATATCCACAACTGCGACAAGAGACAAATGTGCTATGCCCCCGACGATGGATAAATAAAATTCCTTGCTGACGGCGTTCTTGCAGTTGCTGCAAAGCTTGTTGCAAGGAACGACTAAAGATAGAACGATTTCCTAACTGCAATTCTTGCCGCATATCCACAACTTCTACAGGAGGTAGAGGACGGGAATAGATGCGATCGGGGAGGGAGAGGTAGTGAGTGGGGGGAGATGAGGGGGATGAGGGGGATGAGGGGGATGAGGGGGATGAGGGAGATGAGGGAGATGAGGGGGACAAGGAAATATTTTCTCCCTTGTCTTCCGTGTCTTCTTCTACTCCCCCTGCTTTGCAAACACTTACCCACGTCTCTAGTGAAGGAGTTGCCGAACCTAGCACCAAAGGACAGTTTTCTAACTCGGCTCGCCATTGGGCGACGGTGCGGGCGTGGTAGGTGGGGATGGGAGAATCTTGCTTAAAGCTGCTGTCGTGTTCTTCATCCAATATTATTAAGCCCAAGTTTGGTAGAGGGGCGAAAACTGCACTTCGCGTCCCTATAACAACTTGGGCTTCTCCTGTCAACATTTGCCGCCAGGTATCGTAACGTTCACCGTCTGAAAGGGCGCTGTGGTAAACGCTGACTTTGTTTCCAAAACGAGCGCTGAAACGGTCAGTTAACTGGGGTGTGAGTCCAATTTCTGGCACTAAGACGAGAGCAGACTTGCCTTTCGCTAGTAGAGGGGCTATTGCTTGCAAATACACCTCTGTTTTTCCAGAACCTGTGACACCATGCAAGAGTACCGTAGCACATCCATCTAGATGGGTAATGACCCCTAACGCTTGCGATTGAGCTGGTGTTAGTATTTTTGTCTGTTCCAATGCTAGCAAACCCCCTTGCGTTCCATCTGTAAGTGGGGGGAACACAGGAGGAGTTCGTAAGACTTCTCGGTCTTGGATGACGATATACCCCTTTTGTTCTAACGTCTTAAGAATGGATGTACTTGTGTTACAAACTTGTAACAGTTCAGTTTGCCACAACTCGCCGCCGCGCCTCCGCAGCACTTCCAAAACTTCTCGCTGGCGAGTGGTTAAGTCACTGTCAGATGTACTGCCTATAAGTGTGACTGCTTTTTGCTGTTTTGGTCGAGTTGGTCGTGGGGGTTCTAAATAACTTTCCACTAAACCCCGTTGCTGCAACTCCCGGACACCCCGGTAAGCTGCTTTTACTTGGCGTTGCAGGTAGGCGAAGCTGTAATCTCCATCTGCTTGCGCTTGTAAAAGTTCCAGAATTTGCTGCGCTGCTGGGGAGAGGAAGGGTACGGGGGATGAGGGAGATAAGGGAGATGAGGAGGATGAGGGAGATGAGGAGGATAGGGAGAGTGTCGGCTTGTCCTTTCTAATAAGGCGGATGCGACGCTGCGATCGCCCTAACAAACCGGGTGGTAAAGCGACACGTATAACTTGAATCAGGGGTGTGTAGTAGTATGCTGCAACTCGATTCAAAAGTTCCCAATAAGTCGAGGGAAAAAAGCCTACACTAACGACATCTTCTACATTCCGAACTTTTTCTAGTGGTAGATCGGCTGGAGGTTGTGTTAGAAAACGAATGGCGATTCCTCCTAGCTGTTGCGTACCAAATGGCACACTTAAAATATCCCCTGGTTTTACTTCCAACTGATCGCTTAGCCGATAGGTGTACAGTCCTGAAGTTCCCGGACAGTCTACTAGCACTTCAATCCAACGATTTTCAGTTCTTCCTGACTGGTACGATTCTCCAGCTTGGGCAACTACCAAAGGGGGCAAACTAACGCCATTCATGTACATAGTTTCTAAATTAATAGAACAGATATTTCTCTTACCAAAACAGTCCTAAGTGCCAAGTGCCGAGTGCTTAGATATCCCCTTTTTGTTTTCTATCCTCCAGAGTACTCAAGCCCTTAAAAAAATACCGAGAAGCCCGTGAATTGATTCTTGGAGAAAAAGAAAAATTTTTCCTTGTTCTATCCCCTGGATTCATCCATAGGGATTGGATCATAACTCAGGGCTTAGGACTCAGCACTGATAAACCAGTTTGTCTATCTTAACCAAGTTTCCTCAACTCTAACTGTATGCATCCGTTAACAAAAAATGTAATTGGCAATACTGTCATAAGACATAATACTTGATAAGTTTCGTCTTAGGTAATTCTGCAGAAAATTACTCCTAACTGGAGAAGGCAATAAATAATGTCTACTCAACGAAATGAGACAATAGCTGCTTTTTTCAGAATATTTTCTCTGATTACTAAATTGATTACTAAATAGGGAATAAGCCTTTTCCGCCCATTGATAGATATTCTACGCTGTAAGTATGTGAGATCCTTTATCAGGAGAATACATTGCTAAACTTTTTACTTGCCAAATTCCTTATACAGGGGAAAGCTCAACAGCGATGCATAACCCCACTATCAAAACTCAGATACATTAAGCGACTACCAAGGCATAAAAAGTCAAAAATTTAGAAAATTACATGAATATTTAAGGTTTTGGAGACAGACAAATGAAGTTTTTATATTTGTTAAAATAGGGCAATTTTAATTGAGGAGGGTGTGAAATATTTTTTAATTAAGAAAAAAAGAGGAAAATATATGTTGGCAGTCTGAGAGAATGTTTATCAGGTGCAATTACCAGGATTAGTTAAGAACAGTATCTATCTGGAACCGACAGCTGAAGTCAACTGAGGTTTAAGTGTTAAGGATGAAGTATGAATAAACCCCAAGAATAAATGAAGCGGGGATTGTCTGCCAGTGTTCCCTATTTTTTCATTCTTATGCCTTGATCCCAGCCTATGGTAAGTCACCTTCCAAACATCTTTACAGTCCTTAGCCTAAGACACTTTTGCCAAAGCGGGAAATTCCTGTAATAACAGTATAGATAACGTTGATCAAACTCACATAAATTGTGGACAAAGGCCCGTATTCTATGATTCAGCGGGTGTATTTGTCCCTCAGAAAAACCACCAAGCATTTTTGCAGAGCAGCTGTCACTAATTATGTACCAAACAGAGCAACAATCCCTGAAGGAAACTATGAATATTGCTGACTTGGGAACAATGGAAACAATGGGAAGTGCTGCTGATAATGAAGAATTATTTATCACGTTAGATGCAGTGGCAGATGAAGAAGCCCCAATTGTTGTAGAAAATCTGGAAGCCGAAGATCGCGCAGGAGATCAAATGGCGGCGGCTCGTCCCTCGGGATATAACAAAACCGAGTATGATGATGCCGTCGGCGCTTTTTTTAAAGAAATGGCTCGGTACCCCTTGCTAAAGCCAGATGAAGAGGTGGAATTAGCGCGGAGAGTCCGGTTTTTAGAGGAAATTAGAGAATTACAAGCTTCCTTGTCTGAACAACTAGGAGATCAAGCGAATAAGGCAACTGTCGCTTCCCATTTGGGGATGACAGAAAAACAACTAGAACATCGCTTGTATCAAGGGCGAGTCGCAAAACGTAAAATGATTCGCTCTAACCTACGGTTGGTAGTATCTATTGCTAAACGATATTTAAATCGCGGAGTTCCTTTTCTAGATTTAATTCAAGAAGGAGCAATGGGGTTAAATCGTGCTACGGAAAAATTTGACCCAGATAAAGGATATAAGTTTTCTACTTATGCCTATTGGTGGATTAGACAAGCAATTACACGGGCTATAGCCAACGATGCCCGGACAATTCGCTTGCCCATTCATATTGTTGAAAAACTTAACAAACTTAAAAAAGCGCAACGCGAACTCAAACAGAGATTAGGGCGCAATCCTACCGAAGAAGAAATGGCGGAAGCTTTGGAAATTCCCGCGCCACAACTACGCCAGCTGCAACAACTACGACGACAAGCACTTTCCCTCAACCACCGTGTTGGTAAAGAAGAAGACACGGAATTGATGGATTTGCTAGAAGATGAAGATAACCTCTCTCCAGAGGCGAAAATGAACGAAAGCATGATGCGCCAGGAGATTTGGGAAGTCTTAGGTGACGTACTCACTCCACGGGAAAAAGACGTCATCTCTCTGCGGTACGGTTTAATTACCAGCGAACCCTGTACCTTGGAAGAAGTTGGCACTATGTTTAATCTTTCCCGCGAGCGAGTTCGCCAAATTCAGAGCAAAGCTATGCGGAAGTTGCGGCGTCCTCACATCGCCAAACGCTTAAAGGGGTGGCTTGTATAGTCAACAGTCAACAGTTAACAGTCAACAGTTAACAGTCAATACTCAAGAGCAACCAGCGCTACAGGAGAGTTTCCGTCTGTAGACAACTGGCGTTTTAGAGTTAAAAAACTTATGACTATTGACTATCCACTATAAAATATGGACTAATGACTAATGACTAACAACTCATGACTCATAACTAATGACTTCGCGTAGCGATTTAATTTTGCGTTTTGCTGAACCAGCCGATTGCAATGTATTGTTTAAATTAATTAAAGCGCTGGCAGAGTACGAAAAATTATCTCATGCCGTCACTGGTGATGCTGTGGCACTACAGGAGCATCTATTTGGCTCCCCCATATACGTAGAAGCAATATTAGCAGAATATACAGGGCAAGCTGTGGGGTTTGCCCTATTTTTTCATAATTATTCAACATTTTTGACAAAACCAGGAATTTACCTAGAAGATTTGTTTGTTTTACCAGAATATCGACAACAAGGTATTGGCAGAGAACTGATCACCAAAATAGCGCAGATAGCTGTAGAACGGGGTTGTGGAAGGTTAGAGTGGAGTGTGTTGGATTGGAACGAACCAGCGATCGCATTCTATCGCCGTATGGGAGCCACTATCTTAGATGATTGGCGAATTTGTCGCGTTACTGATCAAGCGCTGAGCAAATTAGGTTGTCAGGGATAGAAATAAATTGACAAAATTCATAAAATCTGCATTCTAATTTAAGTATTTACATCAAGCTAAAGCAACGTGAGTTCGACGAAACCTAACCCCAACCCCTTCCCTACAAGGGAAGGGGCAAAAAATCCGCAACGCACGTACGAAAGAATAGGCTTTTTAAGCCTCTCCCCGCTTCGGGGAGAGGAATGGAAGCGGGGTTCTTCATCATCTATCGAACTCACGTTAAAGCAAATTCCTAACTTCAGCGGGTGAAAGTATTTCAAAGAACCTTGGTGTTTCCTAACACAGACGCTAGGCGAAGACTAAGGTTGGCTCATGGATAAAATGCTACTTGAAAATGTAGCAGCATACGTGGTGGAACAAACCGACAAAGGCTAGAAGTAGCTCACGCAAAGGCGACCCAGCGCTGCAGGAGGGTTTCCCTCGTGCCGGCTCTGGCGTTGCAAAGAGAACCTTTGTCTTTGTGTATTTGCGTGAGATAAATTTATGAATTTGCTTCCTCTACCAGGATACTACATATTTTTCTTTTGAGGAAGTTTTACACCTTGTCTTTTGACAATTTTTCTGATGACCCGTAAAGTGACGAAATCTCTTACTAAGCTAAAACACTTATTGATTGCATAGTTTTAAAGTGAGGGTTGTCTTTTGTCATCAGTCGTTTGTAAAAACACGCGGACTAATGATGCTCATCACAAAAAATTAGGTGCAATTTTTATGTGGAACAGCTTAGGGTGCTGTGTCATAAGGTTTTTTTGTGGTGAGAGAGAAAATGAAATTTAGTTTCCTGATTTTTCAAGTTTTATTAATTAATTTTGCTTTCGCTTCCGTTACCTTTGCACAAGAAAATAATTTAGCTTACAAAAAGACTTCTATAAAGAAGACATCAGAAATTCCATACTTAAATGAAATAAAGCTACCATACACTAGTGCAGAATTATTGACTCAAACGCCAGCCCCATCTAAAAAGCCACAAACAACTGATAAACCAGAACCAAATTCCACACCAAACGAGTTAGAACCCACAGTTGAAGATGATGCCATTATTATAGATGTGACAGGGGAGAAAGATGACCTTCCTCAATCTACTCCAACATATGTTATTGAAAAAGAGGAAATTGAAAAACAGGGTGCGACAAGTGTATCTGATGTTTTGAAAAAATTGCCTGGATTTGCTATCAATGATACAGGTCATGGTGCAGATATTCACACAGGTACATACTATCGCGGAGCCTCAATTAACCAATCTGTATTTCTGATTAATGGCAGATCTATTAACACCAATGTCAACACCTATCATGGTGCAACAGATTTAAATAGTATTCCTGTAGAGTCTATTGAACGAGTGGAGTTGTATAGTGGTGCAGCTTCTACTCTTTATGGTTCATCAGCTTTTGGAGGAGTTGTTAATATCATCACGAAAGAAGGTAGCCGTGTTCCTCGCTTCAATGCGGCGGCGGAATTTGGTTCTTTGAATTTCAATAATCAGCAATTAAGCTATGGTGGTGCAACTGGCTCTTTAAGATATAACCTGAGCTTTGAAAGGTCTTTTATTGATAACCGTTACCGCGTTCCTGTTGGTGCAGCAAATCGTGATGCGCGAGGATATTTATTTAATGCAGATACAGCAAGAAGCACATACTTTGGCAGTTTTGCCTTTGATGTAGATCCTAGGAATACTTTAAGTTTAGATGTAACTACACTCAGCAGTCGTCGGGGATTAATTTATTTTGGCTTTCCTTTACAAAGAGACCGACTAGACCACGATAATTTAAATATTGGCTTTTCTTGGAAAACTCGCCTTGGTAATGGGAACACTTCTGTTGTCACAACCACATTCGGTTATAACCAAGATTACTTTAACACTTACGGTCCTAGCAACCAATTTTATCGTACAGGAACTTTAGATACACAATTATATACAGCTAGAATAGACCATACGTGGCAACTCACTCCAAATTATAAGTTGCGTTGGGGATTAGATTTACAAAACACAGATTTAAATGGGGATGCATTAAGTACAGTTCCTAATCGAGTCGCCTTGAATGAAAATGAAAGCGAGAGTTTATTGAATACCGCATTATTTGCAGTTAATAGTTTAAATATCAGCGATAATTTTCAGGTAGATTTGGGTTTGAGACAAAGCTTTGATAGCAAATTTGGGAATTATCTCAATCCTAGTGTGGGATTTAAATATGATATTGTTCCTGCTTTAGCTGTGCGGGGAAGTTGGGCGGGAGGACAGCGCAATCCTGGTTTGGATCAGTTGTATGTTTATGATACGGTACATGGATGGCTACCTAATCCTGATTTAGAACCAGAAACTGGCTCATCTTGGACTGCAGGAGTTGATGTTAAGTTTTTGGAGAATTTAGTAGGACAGTTCACTTACTTTGGCAGTAGTTTAGATAATCGTTTAGGAGTCGTACAAGGAACATGGCAAAATATCGGGTTAGTTGATACCAATGGTTTAGAGGCGGCGTTACGGTGGACAATTGGTTCTGGATGGTCAACTTTTGTCAACTACACATACACAGATGCCAAAATACAAACAGGACCAGAAAAAGGGTTACAGTTGGGCTTAATTCCCTACTCTGTCGCTTCTGCTGGTATTGGTTATGAAAACAGAGGCTGGCAAGCTAATTTGTATGCTACTTATTATGGTGGCGCTCGTCGAGCCATATACACAAGAGTGGGAGATACAATTACAGAGTTCTCGCCATCTTTCTTTAATTTGGATTTTAGCGCTCGCGTTCCTGTTACGAGAAATTTGGGGTTGACGGTTTACTTAGAAAATTTACTAGATGAACAATACGAGCGAGTCAACCGTATTTATAGCCCTGGGTTTACGTTCCGCTTGGGTTTAACGGCTAATATTTAAAAGATGCGTCATGGCTCGTCTCTACATCTGTTGGCGTTAGAATGGCTGTTATGATATCATGTCCGGCTAATTAGTTATGATTTCCACGTTAATTGCACCCCACCCCTTAATCCCCTCCCCGCAAGCGGGGAGGGGACGTGATAGCGAAGCGTGGCGTTAGCCATAGCGTAGCTTTACAAGGGTGGGGTTGTTAGGGTAATGACAAGTATTCAAGCGGACTTGATATGAGAGCCAGAATTGAAAACAGTGTACTTTTTCTGCACCACGAGGATCTGCCAGAGTACAAGAAAGGCGGTTCCGTGGTGAGGAACAGTTATTTCTGGGCGCTGCGTTCAATTGCGGGTAAGGCTTCGCGTTATGGTGATTGGGAATACGAACCTGAGGTTTGGTTAGCATTGGCGCGGATGCTGTTATCCTTCGCCGAGTCTAGGTATTTGGGGCTTAGAGAAACTGTGCTGGAGTTTCCTCTATCTCAAGGAGAAATTCCTGATGTGCTGCGAGATGTTTCCACCTGGGAATAGGATAGAAGTGGAGGTTAATACGCGCGTTGCAGATCAAAACCTCACCCCTAACCCCTCTCCTGAACTGGAGGCTAATACGCGCGTTGCAGTCAAAACCTCACCCCTAACCCCTCTCCTTGGTAAGGAGAGGGGAAATAAAGCGCAGCTTTATTGGGGTGAGGTGTAAGTCATGAACGCAACTC